>CAZMBT010000063.1:0-10247 GCA_964564395.1 uncultured Alkalilacustris sp. | reverse complement strand
TCCTGCGCATGCTGACCACGCAGATGCAGAACCAGGACCCGCTGAACCCGATGGAAGCAACCGATTTCGCGGTGCAGCTTGCGACCTTCTCGGGGGTGGAGCAGCAGGTGCGCACGAACCAGCTTCTCGAGGCCCTCGTGTCGCAGCAGGATCTGGCCGACCTGTCCGGCTGGGTTGGCATGGATGCGCGGGCCGCAGTCCCGGGCTGGTATGATGGCACGCCGCTTACCATCGCCACCCCGGCCCCCGGGGAGGCGACGAAGCTCGACCTCGTCGTGCGGGATTTGACCGGGCAGGAAGTCGCCCGCCATGAGGTGCCACCGGGCGACACCACCGTGACCTGGCCGCCAGCGCAGGGGCCGGATGGCGCGAACCCGCCGGCGGGC
Source organism: uncultured Alkalilacustris sp. (assembly GCA_964564395.1). Taxonomy (GTDB): domain Bacteria; phylum Pseudomonadota; class Alphaproteobacteria; order Rhodobacterales; family Rhodobacteraceae; genus Alkalilacustris. The sequence goes on along the minus strand of CAZMBT010000063.1, from coordinate 9,861 downwards.
GAATACAGGTTCGAGCTGGTGGCGCACGGGCCGGACGGGCCGCTTCCCGCCGTTCCGGCCGAAATCTACGCACCGGTGCTCGAGGCCCGTCTGGAGGATGGCGGAACGCTGCTGAAGCTCAAGGGCGGGCACCTCGTACCCGCGCCGGAGATATCCGCGCTTCGCCTGCCCGACTGAGCTTCGGCACACCCCGCCGCCCGACTTGTCTTCGGGCGCAAATTGCGGTTGTGTCCAGCTGCTGCGCTGACCGCACGGCACAATCGCGAGGAGGCGGCCCATGGCAATCACGAATCCGGCATCGGCCCTGAGGCTCGGGGTGAACATCGATCACGTGGCGACGCTTCGCAATGCCCGCGGGTCCGAGTATCCGGACCCGGTCCGCGCCGCGTTGCTGGCGCAGGACTCGGGCGCCGATGGGATAACCGTCCATCTGCGCGAGGACCGGCGCCACATCCGTGACGCCGATGTCGAGCGGTTGATGGCCGCGATCGGGCTGCCGCTCAATCTGGAGATGGCGGCGACACCCGAAATGCAGGCCATTGCGCTTGCGCATGCGCCGCATGCCATCTGCCTCGTGCCGGAAAAGCGTGCCGAGCGTACAACCGAGGGCGGGCTGGAAGTCGCCGCGGACGTGGCACAGCTGACCCGGTTCGTGGCGCCGCTGCGCGATGCCGGCTGCCGCGTGTCGCTCTTCGTGGCGCCGGATCACGCGCAGATCGACGCTGCCGCGCAGGTCGGAGCCGCCGTCGTGGAATTGCACACCGGTGCATTCTGTGACCTTCACATCACCGCAGACACCGAAGCGCGCGACGCCGAGCTTCTGCGCCTGCGCGACGCGGCACGCCATGCCGCCGCGCTTGGACTGGAGGTCCATGCCGGGCACGGGCTCACCTTCGACACGGTCGCGCCGATCGCCGCGATACCGGAGGTGGTCGAGCTGAATATCGGGCATTTCCTGATTTCCGAGGCCGTCTTTACAGGTCTGGGCGAGGCCATCACCCTGATGCGGGCGCACATGCGCGCCGCGCGTGCTGCGGCCGACGCATGAGGCCGCATGCGGGTGGTGCAGGCTTTCGAAGGGCTTTGCGATGATACTGGGCATCGGGACCGATCTTGCCAACATCGAGCGGATCGCCGGAACGCTGGACCGGTTCGGCGATCGCTTCCGCAAGCGGGTCTTCACCGAGGTCGAGCAGCGCAAATCCGAGCGGCGCGCCGATGTCGCGGGAACCTATGCCAAGCGCTGGGCCGCGAAAGAGGCCTGCTCCAAGGCGCTGGGCACGGGATTGCGCATGGGAATCGCCTGGAAGGACATGTCGGTATCCAACCTCCAAAGCGGCCAGCCGGTGATGCATGTGACCGGCTGGGCGGCCGAGCGGCTCGCAGAGCTGCTTCCGCCCGGACATGACGCCGTCATCCACGTGACCCTGACCGACGATCATCCCTGGGCACAGGCCTTCGTCGTGATCGAGGCGCGGCCGCGCGACACCCCCTCTGCCGCTTGACTTCGGCGCGCCGCGCCCGCATGTAGCCGACTGGTCAAACGGGGGGCGTGCGCGGCGGGCATGGCAGACAAGGCAGAAGCGGGCGGCGGTATCGTCGAGACGATCAAGACAATCGTGTACGCATTGCTGATTGCGGCAGTATTTCGTACCCTGTTCTTTCAACCGTTCTGGATTCCGTCCGGGTCCATGAAGGACACGCTGCTGATCGGCGACTTCCTGTTCGTCAACAAGATGGCCTATGGCTACTCGCAGTATTCCTGCCCGTTCGGGCTATGTCCCTTCTCGGGCCGCATTCTCGGCTCCGAACCCGAGCGTGGCGAGGTGGTGGTGTTTCGCCATCCGGTCAGCGGGGCGGACTACATCAAGCGGCTGATCGGCCTGCCCGGCGACGAGGTCCAGATGCGCGACGGGCAGGTTGTCCTGAACGGCACGCCCCTGCCCCAGGAGCCGGAGGGCGTGTTCACCGAAACCTATGAGCGACAGGGGTCCGTCGGCACCATGCCGCGCTGCTCCAACGCGCCTGTCGGTGAAGGCGGCATCTGCGAGAAGGAACGCCTGCGCGAAACCCTGCCCGGAGGGCGCAGCTATACGGTCCTCAATATCGATGACGGCACCTTCGGCGACGACACCCCCGTCTTCACGGTTCCGGATGAGCATTATTTCTTCATCGGCGACAACCGCGACAACAGCCAGGACAGCCGCTACACGCAGGCCGTCGGCGGCGTTGGCTTCGTACCCTTCGAGAATCTGATCGGGCGGGCCAACCGGGTCACCTTCTCGTCGGCCGGCAGCTCGATGCTGTATTTCTGGACCTGGCGACGTGACCGCTTCTTCGAGAGGATCGAGTGAAACTGTCCGCCGATCTTGCGGCCTTCAGCCGCCGCATCGGTCACGAATTCCGGCGGCCGGAACTGTTGCTGCGCGCGCTTACGCATTCGTCGATGTCATCGCCAACGCGCCCCGACAACCAACGGCTGGAGTTTCTCGGCGATCGGGTGCTTGGTCTGGTCGTGGCCGAGGCGCTGCTCAACGCAGACAGCGCAGCGCCCGAGGGCACGCTCGCCCCGCGCTATAACACGCTGGTGCGCAAGGAAACCTGCGCCGAGGTCGCGCGCGAGATCGGGCTCGGTGACGTGATGCGCCTCGGGCGGTCCGAGATGCTGTCGGGCGGGCGGCGCAAAAATGCGCTGCTGGGGGACGCGATGGAGGCGCTGATCGCAGCCGTGCATGTCGATGCCGGGTTCGATACCGCGCGCGCGCTTGTCCTGCGCCTGTGGAAAGAGCGTATCGAGACCGTCGAGGCGGCCACGCGCGACGCCAAGACCGCATTGCAGGAATGGGCGCAGGCGCGCGGGCAGCCCCCACCCGTCTATGCCGAGATTGCGCGCGCCGGTCCCGACCATGCGCCCCGTTTCACCGTCGAGGCCCGCCTGCAGGATGGCGCGTACACCCACGCCGAGGCCGGCAGCAAGCGCCAGGCCGAGCAGGCCGCCGCGGCCGCCCTGCTGAACCGCCTGAAGGACCCGGATGACTGACACCACGCCCGAAGAGACACGCGCGGGATTCGTCGCCCTGATCGGCGAGCCAAATGCCGGGAAGTCCACATTGCTCAACCGGATGGTCGGCGCAAAGGTCTCGATCGTGACGCACAAGGTGCAGACGACGCGCGCACGTATCCGCGGCGTGGCACTGGCGGGTGCCAGTCAGCTTGTCTTCGTGGACACGCCGGGATTGTTCCGGCCGCGTCGGCGGCTCGATCGTGCGATGGTGGCGGCTGCCTGGGGCGGGGCGGCGGATGCCGATATCGTCGTGCTACTCGTCGAGGCCCATCGCGGCATGACCGAAGGGGTGGAACGCATCCTTGAGGCGCTGCGCGAGCGCGCGGCGCCCGGCCAGCGCGTGGTTCTGGCAATAAACAAGATCGACCGCGTGAAGGCAGAGGCTCTGCTGGGCCTGTCCGCGCGCCTCAACGAGGCGTTCCCTTTCGAGCCCACTTTCATGATCTCGGCCGAGAAGGGCCATGGCGTGGAGGATCTGCGCGACTGGCTCGCGGGCGCCGTGCCCGCGGGTCCGTGGCTGTATCCGGAGGATCAGATCGCGGATCTGCCGCTGCGCATGATCGCGGCGGAGATCACGCGCGAGAAGCTCACCCTGCGGCTGCATGAGGAACTGCCCTATCAGCTGACCGTGGAAACCGAAAGCTGGGAGGACCGCAAGGACGGTTCGGCCCGCGTCGATCAGGTAATCTATGTCGCGCGCGCCGGGCACAAGGGGATCTTGCTGGGCCATCGCGGCGAGACGATCAAGGCCGTGAGCCAGGCAGCGCGCGCCGAGCTGTCCGAGCTACTGGATCGCAAGGTGCATCTGTTCCTGCAGGTCAAGGTGCGGCCGAACTGGCTCGACGAGGCCGAGCGCTACACCGAGATGGGGCTCGATTTTCGCGATGGCGGCTGAGGCGCGGCTGACCTCGGAATTCTGGGTTGGCGCCTATCTGGCCCGGTTGCGCCGGGAGGCCATTCCCGCCTTTGTCACGGCGCGCGGCGATGCCACTGCGGGTGCGGTGCTGGTGAAGGTTTCCACTCTGGACGGCGCGGCGCGGGTGTTTCAGCGCTCCTTCGATCTCGGCACGAACGCACGGCGCTGGGTGGTTCTTGCTCAGGGCGCCGATGCGGATGTCGAAGACGCCATCGCTCGCCAGCGCAGCTTCGATCCCGATCTCTGGGTGATCGAGGTCGAGGACCGCGCCGGGCGGCATCTGCTCGATGAGGACGGGCTCTCCGACTGATCAGCGCGCGCAGAGCCGCGCCACCGCCCACAGGGCGTATCCGCCGGCCAGAAAGATCGCGCCCAGCACGACGACATTCATGGCCACGACATCAACGCCCAGACGCCCGACATCGAGGAAGGGATAGGGGTACCAGCCCGTCACCACACCGCGAAGCAGCCCGTACACCCCGTAAAGCCCCGGCCAGATCAGCCATGCGAAGGGCGCTACCGGGCCGAGCGGTACCTTCGGCGCATAGACCAGCCACCATGCAGCCACTGCCAGCGGCATCACCGTGTGCAGGCCATGATCCGCCCACAACCAGAAACCGTAAGGGTCCCATAGCCGTGCAAGGACGGCATGATAAACCCCGCCGACCATCAGCATAGACAGCGTGAGCATCGCCGCGAGAGACGGCCCCGGCGGCCGCCCGGTCAAGGCCACGCGTGCCAGAAGCAGCGTGACCCACAGATTGGTCAGGATGGTGAAAAAGGCCGACATGAACTCGAAAGCCGCGGCGCTGAACGGCGCGACATCCAGCAAGAGCGCTGACACCCAGGGCTGCACCCCGAGCGAGGCCGCCCCGACAAGGGCGGTCAGCGCGGCAGCGATACGGGCGGTTGCGGGCAGGCGATCATCGGTCATGGCAGGCGCGACAGTGCCGTGCGCGACACGGCACCACAAGCGGCTTGTGAAGGCGTCGCGCGGGTGGGAAGACTGGCTCATGGAATGGCGGGATCAGGGAATACTGCTCTCGGTACGGCGACACGGCGAAAACGCGGCGATCATCGAGATGTTCACGCCCGGCCACGGTCGCCATGCCGGTGTGGTACGCGGTGGCGGCGGACGACGCATGGCGCCCGTGCTTCAGCCCGGCGCACAGCTCGACGTGACCTGGCGCGCGCGCCTCGACGCCCATATCGGCAGCTATACCGTGGAACCCCTGCGCCAGCGCGCCGGAGCCTTGCTTCATGACCGGGCATCGCTGCTCGGGCTATCGTCGGTATGCAGCCTGCTGGGGTTCGCCCTGCCCGAACGCGACCCGCATCCAACACTTTACGCCGCGTCGGTCGCACTGCTTGACGAACTCGGCGGGCAGGGCTGGCCGCTGGCCTATCTGCGCTGGGAGATGCTGCTGCTGGAGCAATCGGGATTCGGGCTCGACCTCGGGCGCTGCGCGGTCACGGGCACGCGCGAGGATCTTGCCTATGTCTCGCCGCGCACCGGCCGTGCCGTGAGCCGGACGGGGGCCGGAGACTGGGCCGGTCGGCTCCTGCCCCTGCCCGCCTGCCTTACGGGTCAGGGGCCTGCGGATGCGTCCGATCTGCGCGACGGGCTTGCTGTCACGGGGCATTTCCTGGCCAATCATCTTGCCCCGGCGCTGGGAGAGCGGCCGCTGCCGGTTGCACGTTCGCGTCTGGTCGCGGTGATCAGCCCCTAGCCGCGATTCTCGAAATCATTGATGTCCTTGCCCCGCTGCGCCGTGCGCCCGCGCTTGCCGTATTTCACCGCCAGCACATACCAGATCAACAGCGCAAGCCCGACCCAGACAAGAACAAGCGTAAGATCGGCAGCCGGCCCCGCCGCCGCCCACCCGGACGGCACCAGAAAGGTGACGAGCGCCACCCCCAGCGCGGCGAGGCCGAAGCCGAGCAGCAGATATCCGGGCACGACCACCTCGAGGATGACGAAGATCACACCAAGCGTCAGCCATGCCGCGGGTGTCCAGATCAGCCCGGTCATGACCGCTGCGCCTCGGCCAGGATGGCCGCCGCGCTCGCGAAGCCGTTGGTGGAGTCGCCCGGCAGCATGATGAGCTTGGAGTTGTCGCTGTCCGAGAGCTTGGTGAGCGCATCGACCTGCAGCTTGGCGATCTGATACTTCAGCGCCGCGGCGCCGTCCTCGCCCACGGCTTCGGCGATCTTGCGGTTGGCCTCGGCGGTGGCGGCGGCCATCACCTCGAGCGCCTCGGCGCGGCGGCGCTCCTCGTAGAGCTCGGCATCGGCGTTGAGCTCGACGGCCTTCTTGTCACCCTCGGCCTTGGTGACGGTGGCGCGGCGCTCGCGCTCGGCGTTGAGCACCTCGGCCATGGAGCGCTCGGTGCTCGCCGACAGCTTCACGTCGATGATCTCGCTGCGCGAGATGATGACGCCGTAATCCTCGCCTGCCTCGGTGAGCGCCTCCTTGATCGCCCGGTTGAGCGAGGCGCGGTCCTGCTGGATGGTGTCGAGTTCGACCTTGCCGATCTCGGAACGCACCAGACTCATCACGAGGCCGACGATCAGATCGTCGACGGAGTTGACGCGGAAGACGGCGAGCTCCGGGCGGCTGATTCGATAAACGACCAGCAACTTGATGTCGAACACCGCGTTATCGGCGCTGATGACATTGAGCTCGACATCCTTGAGCACCCGATCCGCGATGGAGACGTTGGAATGCACCCTGTCGAGGAACGGGATGATGATGTTGACCCCGGCCTCAAGCGTACGCCTGTAGGCGCCGAGCCGGGTGACGACGAAGTTGCGCGATTGCGGCACGATCTTGAGACCCGCGATCGTGATGACGACGATCGCGACGACAAGAACGGCGAGAAACTCGAGCATGATAACCTCTTGAAATGACCGTAGCAGGCGAGGGCTAGCACGCCCTTTCCACGGTGTCGCGCCGATTCTTCACGTTTCGGTGTCCGCCCCTCACACCGCGCCGGGCGGACACCGGGGATTTCCCGATCTCATGGCGAGCGCGGAGATGTGGCGATGCGCAGTCGCCGGCCGCGCAAGAGTGCATTGCCGATCGTCTGTTGACTCAGCGCGAGTCCTGAAGCCGGAACACCATCTCGCGACCCGCGTCGTTGGACAGAACCAGATCTTCGCCCTGCATGCGCATCCTGTCCATGTCCTGCAAGGCCGAGAGGAACCGCGACTCCGCCTCGATCTCGTCGCAGATCGAATCGGTCACGATCATCTCACCAATCACGAACTCGGGAAGCGCGGCGTCAAGCAGGGCAGTGAAGGCGTTGCATGGCGCCTGCCCCTTGATCTGGTCATCCGGGCCGAACTCGACCTGCGCGACCTCCTGGAAAACGGCGCCGTCGATACTGTGCAGATGCCACGGCCCCGATTGTTCGGGCGGCCCGGCACCGTCCTCGCCCTTCGGGCAAGCGACGAGCGCAAGCGCAAGCATGAGCGGCAATCCCTTCACACCGGCCAGTGTCGCGCATCGTCACCGCTGACGCAAGCGTTTGGCATCCGCATGCGGCGGTGATCAGCCCAGAAGACGCCGCGCGATCACCTGCGCCTGTATTTCTGCCGCGCCTTCGAATATGCTCAGGATGCGCGCATCGCACAGAACGCGACTGATCTCGTATTCCAGCGCGAACCCGTTGCCGCCATGCACCTGCACGGCGTTGTCGGCGGCCGCCCAGGCGACGCGCGCGCCCAGAAGCTTGGCCATCCCGGCCTCGAGGTCGCAGCGGCGCTGCGCGTCCTTCTCGCGCGCCGAGTGATAGGTCAGCTGGCGCGCCACCATGATTTCCACCGCCATCATCGCCAGCTTGCCCGACACGCGGGGAAACTCGATCAGCGGCTTGCCGAACTGCTTGCGGGATTCGGCGTAATTCATCGCGATTTCCATCGCATTCTGCGCCACCCCGATGGCGCGCGCCGCGGTCTGGATGCGCGCGGATTCGAAGGTCTGCATGAGTTGCTTGAATCCCTGCCCCTCCTCACCGCCGAGCAGGTTCGCCCCGTCGACGGGGAAGCCGTCGAAGGCCAGCTCATACTCCTTCATGCCGCGATAACCGAGCACCTCGATCTCGCCGCCGGTGATGCCGACATCGGGAAAGGGGGCTTCGTCGGTGCCCGGCGTCTTCTCGGCCAGAAACATCGACAGCCCCCGGTAATCCGTCGTCGCGGGATCGGTGCGCGCCAGCAGCGTCATGACCTGCGTGCGCGCGGCATGCGTGATCCATGTCTTGTTGCCGGTGACCTTGTAATCGGCCCCGTCGCGCACCGCGCGAGTGCGCAGGCTGCCCAGATCCGAACCGGTGTTCGGCTCAGTGAAGACGGCGGTGGGAAGGATCTCCCCGCTGGCGAGCCCTGGAAGCCAGCGCTCCTTCTGCTCGGCGGTGCCGCCGCACAGGATCAGCTCGGCCGCGATCTCGGACCGGGTGCCCAGGCTGCCGACACCGATATAGCCGCGCGACAACTCCTCCGAGACGACGCACATCGACGCCTTGGACAGGCCGAGCCCGCCGAACTCCTCGGGGATGGTCAGGCCGAACACGCCCAGCTCGGCCATCTCCTCGACGATCTCCATCGGAATGAGCGCATCCTGCATATGCCAGCCATGGGCGTGCGGCATGACCCGGTCATCGGCGAAGCGGCGGAACTGCTCGCGGATCATCTCCAGCTCATCATCGAGCCCCGTCGCCCCGTAGGTCGCACGCCCCTGCGTGTCGCGCATGATCGCGACAAGCGCACTGCGCGCCGCCTGGGTATTGCCCTGCGCGACGAGAACCGCGACCGCGCCGGTCGGCGCCTGTGGTTCAAGGTCCAGATCGGTCAGGCGGGCGATTTCGCCCTGGCTCATCGGGATACCGCCATGGATCTGTGCCAGATACTCACCAAAGGCGATCTGATGCAGCAGCTGTTCAAGCTCGCCGAAGCGGCCCGACTCCTGCAGCGCCTGCGCCCAGCCCTGCATCTGCCGCAGGCTCTCCACACAGGTTGCCAGCCATGCCAGCGCATGCGCGCTGTGCTGATGCGCGTTCACCGCGTCGCCCTGAACCCGGCCATCCGCATCGCACAGCTGCGCGCGCAGCCTGTCGCGCGCCTGCCCCACGAGCGGCTCGACCGCCGCAAGCGCCTCCCCGGTCACGCTCAGCAGCTCGGAAAGGATGACGTCGTCGTGCCGGTGATCGGACTGTCCATCTCGGGGCATGATCGGCTCCTTTGAAGTCTCGGGTGCGACATAGGACCTTCGCAGTCGCAGCGCAACAATTATTCTCCGAACGGCGCGCCCAGGCATCAATATGTCGCGACCACATCCGCCCTGTTCGCCCCGCGCCGCCCGAGCTAGAAGTGCGCCCGGGAAAGGATGCGACATGGATGTATTCTCTGGCGGGCTGGAGCCCTGGGCGGCGGTCCTGGCCGTTGCGGTGACATTGTTTGCCGGTGTGGTGAAGGGCGCGGTGGGCTTCGCGATGCCGATGATCATGATCTCGGCCTTCGGGTCCTTCATGCCCGCGCAAACCGCGCTGGCCGCGCTGATCCTGCCCACGCTGGTCACGAATGTCTCGCAGGCATTCCGGCAGGGGTGGCGCCCGGCGCGCGACTCGGTTTGCAGCTACTGGCGCATGATCGCGCTGATCACGGTCTTCATCGTCATCAGCGCGCAATTCGTCGTGGCGATTCCGCAGGCGGTGCTTTTCGTGTTGCTGGGCGTGCCGATCGTCTTCTTCGCCGTGTCGCAGCTGCTCGGGCACATGTTGCGCTTTCGTGTGGTCAACCGCGGGCGCGCCGAGGTGGTCACCGGTGTCATCGGCGGGCTCTATGGCGGGATATCGGGGGTCTGGGGGCCGCCGGTGCTGGT
>CAZMBT010000062.1:0-10288 GCA_964564395.1 uncultured Alkalilacustris sp. | reverse complement strand
CCGCCGCTGCCGTCGGATTACGGCGCGCTGATCCGGCGCACCGTCGGCGATCTGGGTTGCGAGATCGAGATCGAGCCGGGCCGGCTGATCGCCGGCAACGCCGGGGTTCTGGTCGCCAGCGTGATCTATCGCAAGACGGGCGAGGAGCGCGATTTCCTGATCCTCGACGCTGCGATGAACGATCTGGTGCGGCCGTCCCTGTACGGCGCGTATCACGATATCGTGCCGCTGCGCGAAGCCCCGTCGGGGGCTGAGCTTGCGCCAGTCGACGTGGTGGGGCCGGTATGCGAATCAGGCGACACCTTTGCGCGCGCGCGGCCGCTGCCCCGCCTGCATGCGGGGGATATGGTCGCCTTTCGATCGGCCGGCGCTTACGGGGCGGTCATGGCCTCGGAATACAATACGCGGCCCCTGATCCCCGAGGTGATGGTGCAGGACGGTCAATTCGCCATCATTCGCCGACGTCCGACCTTTGACGAGATCATCAATCGCGATACCATCCCGCCGTGGCTGTGACAGCGGATCCTGCGGCCACGGAAAGGTGCGATGGCCGATTCTGACGACAAGATTTCCCCGGTCTTCCGGCGACTGCGCTGGCCGCTCAACCTGACACGATGCGGAATGGTGCTGGAGCGCGCGGCGCGTGCCTTCTGGCCGCTCTGGACCGTGGCGCTGACGGTCGCCGCCTTGCTGTCCTTCGGCGTGCTCGACGCGATTCCTCTGGCGGTTGCGCAAGGCGCGGCGCTGCTGACGGGCGGGCTGCTGATCTGGGGGCTGTGGTACGGGCTGCGCCGCTTCAAGTGGCCACCGCATCGTCAGGCGCTGGCCCGGCTCGATGCCAGCATGCCGGATTTTCCGCTCAGCGCCTTGTCGGACAGCCAGGTCATCGGGGCGCAGGATGCCGCGTCGGCGCGGGTCTGGGCGATGCATCAGGACCGCATGGCAGCGCAGGCGGCGCGGGCGCGTCCGGTGCCGCCGGACCTGCGCCTGGCCGCGCGCGACCCGTTTGCCTTGCGCTATGTGGCGCTCTGTGCCGCGCTCATGGCGATCTTGTTCGGCGCGCCAGCACGCATCGCGGATGTCGCGTTTCTGGGCGGCGACGGCGCGGGCGATGCGGTCGCACAAGGCCCGGCCTGGGAGGGCTGGGTCGAGCCCCCTGCCTATACCGGGCAGCCGACGATCTATCTCGCCGCGCATGAGCGTCCGACCCTGGCGGTTCCCGAGGGAAGCGAGGTGTCGCTGCGGCTTTATGGCCGGCCGGGGGATCTGTCGGTGCAGGAAACCGTGTCCGGTGAGTCGGACCGCGAGGCATCGTCGCAAGCAGAGCAGCGCTTCGAGATCCAGCGCTCCGGGCGGATCAGTCTGCAAGGTGCCGGCGGGCGCGACTGGGAGATTACCGCGACACCGGACAACCGGCCCCGGATCGTCGCCACCGGCGAGATGACACGCGAATCGGGTGGCCGGTTGCGTCAGCCCTTCAAGGCCACGGACGATTACGGGGTGGAAAGCGCGCATGCCGAGATCACCCTCGATGTGGCGCGCGTCGAGCGTCGCTTCGGCCTTTCCGAGCCGCCCGAGCCGCGTGACAGCATCACTGTTGATCTGCCGATGCCCGCGTTCGGCAACCGCCGTGAGGTGGAGGGGGCGCTGGTCGAGGATCTGTCGCAACACCCCTGGGCGAACCTGCCGGTGCAGGTCCGGCTTCGGGTTGAGGATGCGCAGGGCCAGACCGGCGAGTCCGATGTGCACGAGGCGGTGCTGCCGGGGCGGCGGTTCTTCGATCCGCTGGCGGCCGCGGTCATCGAGCTTCGCCGCGACCTGCTTTGGCATCGGGACAACGCGCCGCGCAGCCTGCAAGTGCTGCGCGCGATCACCCATCAGCCGGAGGGCGATCCGCTGCTCGACAACGAACGCGGGTATCTGATGCTGCGTGTTGCGATGCGCGATCTCGAATCGGCGCTGGGTCCGGATGACAGCCTCTCCGCCGCAAAGCGTGACGAGATCGCCGAAACCCTCTGGGAGGTTGCCGAACTGCTGGAAGATGGCGACCTCGCCGACGCGCGCGAGCGTTTGCGCAGGGCGCAGGAGCGGCTCTCGGAGGCGATGCGGCGCGGCGCCGACCCCTCCGAGATCGACGAGCTGATGCAGGACTATCGCGAGGCGCTGCGCGATTACACCCGCCAGCTTGCCGAGCAGGGCGGCACGGATGGCGATGCCCCTGCGCAGGGCGAGGACGGGATGCAGATCACGCAGGATGATCTTGACCGCATGCTCGACCGGATTCAGGAGCTGATGGAAGAAGGCCGAATGGCCGAAGCCGAAGAGCTGATGGCCCAGCTGTCGCAGATGATGGAGAACATGCGCGTCGCACAGGGAGATGGCGAGGGTGAAGGGTCTGGCGGCGACGGCGGCGCCAGGCAGGATCTGGCCGACACCCTGCGTGATCAGCAGGATCTGGCTGACGATACCTTCCGCCAGCAACAGGATCGGTTCAGCGGCGACTTCGGTGGCGGCGAAGGCGACGGCCCCGATGCGGGGGATGGAAGCGGCGCCGACGACCTGGCCGAACGCCAGCGCGGGCTGCGCGAGGACCTGCGCCGACAGCATGGCCGCGAACTGCCCGGCGAGGGCACGGAAGAGGGCGATGCCGCGCGCAGGTCGCTGGAACGCGCCGAACGCGCGATGGAGGGTGCCGAGGAGGCGCTGCGCGACGGGGATGGCGGACGCGCGCTCGACCGGCAGGCCGATGCGCTCGAGGCGATGCGCGAGGGCATGCGCCAGCTCGACGATGCATCCGGGGACGACCGGGCCGGATCGGCCGAGGGTGACGGCCAGGCGGGCGGTCGCGGCGAAGGGCGCGATCCGCTGGGGCGGCGTTCGGGGGAGCTGGGCCGTCTCGGGATGGATGATCCGCTGCTGGATGGCGGCGAGGCGAGCCGCCGCGCCCGCGAACTGCTCGGCGAGATCCGGCGCCGATCCGGTGAGCGCGAGCGCCCGCAGGTCGAACTCGACTATCTGCGTCGCCTGCTTGACCGTTTCTAGAGGGTGTCGCGCCGGATTTGATCCAGAGCCGCCCGGGGCCGCCTGCGGTCCGGGCATGCGCCCGCCCGCCTCACAGGCGGGCGCATTCTGCGCCCATCTCGGTCCGGCGCATGCCCTCGTTTTCACCGACGCCAATCCCGATCAAACGCAAACAGGGTCAGAAGAACCTTGCATCACGGGCGGCGACCAAAGAAGCAGCCTGAAGCGCCCGGTGGCGGCCTTGCGAATCCGATCCGGCGCGGCATCCACTCCCGTCCGCTACGCAGGATCGCGATCAAGGCGAGATGCAACAGGGCCTGTCATTCGCCTGATGCCGCTGATGCGGCCTCGGCGCCACGCGGGGCGGACGGCGGTTCAATCCTGCGCGGCCAGCGCTTCGGTCAGGGCTTCGGTGGCATTCTGCGCCGTGGACCCCAGCCAGCGCCGGCCCTCATCCACCATCGCGACGTAGCTTTCCAGATATGGCGCAGCTGCGGGCCATGTCTGGGTCGCCGTCGGCGCAAGCGCGTAGAGTCCGATCGCGATTGTCGCGAGGCTGAGCACCAGCGCAAGCCCGAGCCGAAACCCCTTGCGCCGTGCGCCCGTCTGCGCGGGCAGCGCTTCGGCGCCCGCTTCGCCGGGGCGACGCTCGCTGCTGGCGCGCAGGGAGGAATTGATCTCTTCGATATCGGGAAGCTGGTGACGGCGCGATGCCGGCCGCATGGGGCGCGGCGCGGCCGTGTCGGCCGTCGAAGGCGCATCGGGCTCGTGCGTTGCGTTCGGGTCGCCTGCCTCCGGCTCGTCCATATCGTTCTGCGGCGTTCGCGCGACGCTCGGAGCAGCGTCGATGCCGAGCTCGGGTTGGGTTTCCAGCGCGCTGCGCCGTTCAGCCTGCCGAGCGCGGGTTTCGCGTTCGGCCTCCTCACGCAGGATGCCGAGGACCGAGTCATCGAGCCGCTCGCGCGCAGGGGCAGGGGGCGGCGTCGGGTCCGTCGCGGATGACGGTGGTTCGGTTGTCGGTGCTCCCGCGCCTTCGTCTTGCGATCCGTGCGATGCCTGCGTCTTCGGGGGCTGCATCGCGTCCGGCTCCGCCTCTGGCTGTGCGCCGGTCGGTCCGGCATCCTGCGGGGGCTCGGCTGTCGTATCGGGCGGCGTCAGCCGGGTCGTCATGTCGGTCGGGTACTGATACCAGCCATGGCCGCAATCCGAACACTGTACATCGCGCCCCTCCGGCGGGATGACATCGTCATCGACCTCGTACTGTGCCGCGCAATTCGGGCATGTCAGCCGCATCGTGCTCTTAACCTCAATACCGGGCTTGGTTATCAGACCATGTTGTCGCATTGGCGGCAACCCTGTAGACGATGCCAAACAGGGTGCGCCCGCATGGGCGGCGGCGTGTGCGACAACAGGGCCACGGCGCAGGCCCGGTGCAGTCGACGCGGGGGCAGCGGTGATCGAGTTCGAGAGGGTATCGCACAGCTACAGCGGCAACGAGCTCCTGTCGGGCGTCGATCTTTCGCTGGAGCCGGGATCGTTTCACTTCCTGACCGGACCGTCGGGGGCAGGAAAGACCACCCTGTTGAAGTTGTGTTACGGCGAACTGGTGCCCAGTGCCGGAAGCGTGCGCCTGTTCGGCGTCGACGTGCATCGCATGACACGCGACAACATTGCCACGACGCGCCGCCGGATCGGGGTGGTGCATCAGGATTGTCAGTTTCTGGACCACCTGACCGTGGCCGAGAATGTGACACTGCCGCTCGATGTCGCGGGCAGCGCCCATGCCGGCGACGACCTGGCGGAGCTGCTCGACTGGGTCGGGTTGCGGTCACGGGCCGATGCGCTTCCGCCGGAGCTTTCGGGTGGCGAGCGCCAGCGGGTCGCGCTGGCGCGGGCGGTGATCATGGCGCCCGAAGTCATTCTGGCCGATGAACCGACCGGCAATCTGGATTGGGACATGTCGATGCGGCTGCTCACGCTCCTGGTGGAGCTTAACCGGATGGGCAATGCGGTTCTGATCGCGACGCATGACCTGAATCTGATCCGCGCGGCCAAGTCGCAGGTCACCGCGCGGGTGTTGCGGATCAAGGATCGCGGCCTCATGGCGGCGGGAGCCGAGCTGTGACCGGCGCGCGGCTGGCGCGCATCTGGCGGCCGGACAGTGCCGACCGTGTGGTCCCGCCCACCGGGCACAGTGCGCGGCTGACCACCTTCACGGCGGCGGCGATGGCGTTTCTCGCCGTGTTCGCGATGGCGTTGTCGGTGGCGTCAGGGCGGCTGGCCGATCGCTGGGCCGGCACGCTGGCACAGACCGCCACGATACGGGTTTCCGCGCCCCCTGATCAGATGGAAACGCAGACCGAGGCCGTTCTGCGAGTGCTGAACACCACGCCGGGTGTCGCCGAGGCGCGTCAGCTCGATGACGCCGAACAACGCGCCCTGCTGGAACCGTGGTTCGGCCCCGACCTGCCCATCGATGCGCTGCCAGTGCCGCGGCTGATCGAGATTACCGAAGAGGCACCGGGATTCGACGCCGAGGGGTTGCGGCTTCGGCTGGTCGGCGAGGCCCCCGGCGCCGTGCTTGACGATCACACGCGCTGGCGTCGGCCGCTGGTCGAGGCGGCGCAGCGGCTGCGGCTGCTCGCAGCAACCTCCATCGCGCTGATCGGCGGAACGATGGCGGCGATGATCACCCTGGCCGCCAATGCCGCGCTGGCCTCCAACGCGCAGGTGATCGGCGTGCTTCGGCTTCTGGGCGCGCGCGACAGCTATATCGCGCGCGCCTTCGTGCGTCGTTTCACCCGGCGCGCGGCGCTGGGTGCGGCGCTGGGCACTGCGGCGGGCATGGCTGGCATCGCCATGTTGCCCGAGGCTGACATGGCCGGCGGCTTTCTTACCGGGCTGGGGTTTTCGGGCTTGAACTGGCTGCTGCCGCTTGCGATCCCGCCGGTGGCCGCGGCGGTCGCCTTCCTGGCGACGCGGGTCGCCGCCTTTCGCGCGCTCAGGAGGCTGATGTGATGGCATATGCGGTGCAATGGACGCGCTCGCTGGTCTTCGTCGGGCAGATCTACGCCATGATGGCGCTGATGGCGGTGTTCTTCACGCCATGGGCCATCGTCGACCGGCGTGGCGCCTTTGCTGCGATCCATACCTGGTGTCGTTGGGTGCGCTGGAGCGCCCGCTGGATGATCGGACTGCAATCCGAGGTGCGGGGCGAGGTTCCGCAGGGTGAGGTTCTGATCGCCGCCAAGCATCAGAGCTTCTTCGATATCATCATCATCGTCAGTGAAACGCCCCGGCCGAAATTCATCATGAAGCGCGAGTTGCGAAGCGCGCCGATCCTCGGATGGTATGCAAAGCGCATCGGCTGCGTCGCCGTCGACCGGGGCAAGCGCGCGCAGGCCGTGCGGCAGATGGTGGAGGATGTCGCGCGCGGATGCGCGCAGCCCGGGCAGCTCATCATCTACCCGCAGGGCACGCGGGTCGCGCCCGGCGCCTATCTGCCCTACAAGCAGGGGACGGCCGTGCTGTATGAGCAGCTGGGGCAGGACTGCGTACCGGCGGCCACCAATGTCGGGGTGTTCTGGCCGAAGCGCGGCATTTATCGTCACCCCGGACGAGCGGTTGTCGAGTTTCTGCCCCGCATCGGCCCCGGTCTCGGGCGCGAGGCGTTCATGCAGGAGCTCGAGCAGGTGATCGAATGTGCCTCGAACCGGCTGATCACCGAAGGCCGCGCGGGCGGTGTGCCCGAGGTCAGGTGATGTGCGCCGCGCCGTGCAGCCGCCACTTGCGCCGCCGGCCGGCTGCCCCCATTCTTTGCAGCCATGAACAGCTTCGCTCCAGACCCGATTGAGCCCGGTAACGCGCCTGATCCCGCCCCGTTTCGTATCGCCTCCTACAATGTTCACAAATGCGTGGGCACCGATCTGCGCCGCGACCCGGACCGCACCGCGCGCGTGATCCAGGAACTCGGCGCCGACATCGTCGCGCTGCAGGAGGCGGACCGGCGCTTCGGCGATCGGGCGGGGCTGCTCGACCTCGCGGCGCTGCACGAACGGACCGGGCTGACCCCCGTGCCGGTGGACGTGCCGGGGCGGGCGCATGGCTGGCATGGCAACCTGATCCTGCTGCGCGATGCCGAGGTCGAGTCGGTCGAGCCGATCACGTTGCCCGGGCTGGAACCGCGCGGGGCGCTGATGGTGGACCTGCACCGCGCCGGACAGCCGCTGCGGGTGATCGCCGCGCATCTGGGGTTGTTGCGGCATTCGCGTCTGCAGCAGGCGCGTGCTCTGAACCGGATCCTGCAGGATCGCGAAACCCGCCCGACGCTCCTGATGGGCGATCTCAACGAATGGCGGCTGACCCGTCGGTCCTCACTTGCGCCGCTGATGCCGCATGCTCCGCGGACCCTCGTGCCCAGTTTCCCGGCCCGGCGGCCGCTGCTGGCGCTCGATCGGATCCTCGCCTGCCCGCGAACGGATCTGCTGGAGATGGAAAGTCATGTGAGCCCGTTGTCACGCGTGGCCTCCGATCATCTGCCCGTCAAGGCGCGGGTGCGGCTGCGCGCCGAGGCGCAGCCGGCGCCCGAGTCCGATCCGGTCCCCCAACAGGTCCGGGGTGTGTGATCCGATGATTCGTTTCCACGCGGCACCGGGCCGCCAGACGCCGGAGCCGTCGCGATGACGGCATTGCTTTGGGTGCTGGGCCTTGCGGCGGCGTTCGGCGCCGCGTCGGTGGTCGCGCTCTACTCCTACGGCAGCTTCGCCAAGAAGGCGCGCGGGGCACCGTCGCAAGTGCTGCCGGTGGCACAGGCGGATACGCCGCTCGACAGGCTGATCGCACCGGAGCTGGAACGCCATGCCGGACAGACCGGCCTCGCCAGCGTCTTCGACAACGCCGAGGCTTTCGCGCTGCGTGCCCTGTCGGCGCGTGCGGCAGGGCGCAGCATCGATGCCCTGTACTATATCTGGCGCGACGACATGACCGGCCGGCTGCTCGCGCGCGAACTCATCGCTGCGGCGGATCGCGGCGTGCGGGTGCGGCTGTTGCTGGACGACATCAACGTGCAGGGCTTCGATCCGAGTTATCTGGCCCTCGACGGGCATCCGCGGATCGAGGTGCGATTGTTCAACCCGATCCGCAACCGCCGCTCGGCCTTGCGGCGCGGGGTCGAGCTGGTGCTCGGGCTCGTGCGGTTCAACAGGCGGATGCATTGCAAGGCCTGGCTGGCGGATGGCCGCATGGCGCTGATCGGCGGGCGCAATGTGGGCGACCCCGATCTGGGTGCCGCCGATGGGCGCCTGCGGGATGGGCGCGACACCGACCTGCTGGTCATGGGGCCATCGGTGCAGCGGGCCGGCGCCGTGTTCGACGCTTACTGGAACAGCGGCATCGCACTGCCGATTTCCGCCTTGTGGAAGGATCACAGGACCAGCCTGCCACGG
Source organism: uncultured Alkalilacustris sp. (assembly GCA_964564395.1). Classification (GTDB taxonomy): domain Bacteria; phylum Pseudomonadota; class Alphaproteobacteria; order Rhodobacterales; family Rhodobacteraceae; genus Alkalilacustris. Next base: position 1,823 of record CAZMBT010000062.1, on the reverse strand, counting down.
TTTCGCGCCAAGCTCGATGCCGAAGCCGACGCGGAGTCGGCGCGCGCCTATCTGGATGCCGCGCTTTCCGGGCGCGAGACGGCGCAGGTGCTGTTGCCTGCCGATCGAATGGCGTGGACCGCGGCGGCGCGCATCGTCGCCGACCCGCCCGAAAAGGCGCTCGGCACGCGGCGCGATCACTGGATGCCCGAGGCGATAGCGCCGGTCCTCGAAGGCGCAACCGACTCCGTGCGGTTGGTGACGCCCTATTTCGTTCCCGGACGCGAGGGGCTGGCGCAGCTTCAGGAGCTGGCGGCGCGCGGGGTGCGCGTCGAGGTGCTGACGAACAGCCTGTCGGCGACCAATCACATCCTGGTGCACGGCGCCTATCGCCGGTATCGGCGCCCGCTTCTAGCCGCCGGGATCGCGCTGCACGAATATGCGCCGACACCGGGGCCGAGCGGCGTGGAGCGCATGCTGCACACGAAATGCCTGCTTGTGGACGGGTGCACGGGCTTCGTCGGGTCGTTCAACTTCGATCTGCGCTCGGCGTTCCTGAATACCGAGATGGGCGTGCTGTTCGATGCGCCCACGCTGGTCGCGGAGTTGTCGGCCGAGATCGACCATGACAGCGCGGCCGCGCAGGCACACAGCCTGTCGCTGCAGCGCGGCAAGCTGATCTGGTCGCAAGGCGGGCTGCCGGCACCGATGACACATGAGCCGGGCGCCCCGGCCTTGCGGCGAGGTCTGTCGTGGATGATCGGGCATCTGCCGATCCACTCCTACCTCTAGGCCGGTGGGACGTGCATGCGCGGTCGGGTTGCGGCGCCGGGTCACACCCCGGCCCTTCGGTAACCGCGTTCGGTGTGGCTGCGGGGGCGTACCGGCAGTACGCCGCCGGTTGTCCGGCCACCTTTGCGCGGGATCCTGCCAACCGCCGGCCCGGAGCCCGGTTTGCCGGGCGCAAAGGTTGCTGCATCGCCTCATGGTCGCTAGGTGCGTTCATGACCCGACGGTGCAGGGGCATACGGTTCCTGCACGAGCGGGGCAGAAACTGATGAGGTATCACATGCGTTTTTCCAAGACTCTCGCCAGCGCGACCGCCGTTGCAGCCCTTGCGCTTGCGGGTGGCGCGGCGCTGCCCGTCGCGGCGCAATCGCTCGACGGCGGTGCCGAGGTCGAGACCCCGGATTACAGCGATGCACAGCTGCAGGCCTTCGCCGAAACCGCCCTTCAGGTCGCGCAGGTGCGCGACGACTATGCCCAGCAGCTCGAGATGGCCGAGGGCGAAGCCGAGCAGCAGGAACTGATCGACGAGGGCAATGCTGCCATGCTCGACGTCGTAGAGGAATCGCCGAACATCTCGCTGGACGATTACCTGGAGATCGGCGAAGCTGCGGCCGCCGATCCGGAGCTGGGCGAGCGGATCGCCATGATGATCAACGAGATGGAAGCGAACTGACCCGCGCGATCAGAACGCATCGAGAGACCCCGCCGGCGTGCCGGCGGGGTCTTTTTTTGCGTGATTGCATCACCCTGAGGGTGAGGAGCGTTGTTGTTTCTTTTGTCAGCGTTTTGGCGCGGGTCTGATAATCTTTCGTGCGCGGTTCAAATAAAATTGACACGAAACCTTTACATGGCAACGATAGGGCGGTGGCGTGCACACGGATTGAGCGCTATCGGGTGAAATCTGCAAGGTCCGTGTGTTGACCCGAAACTAGGGAGAGAGACAATGAAGCACAGGTTAACTCTTACCAGCTCCGCGCTGGCGCTGGTCGTGTCGGCCGCCGCGGCCCAGGCCCAGACCGAGATCCAGTGGTGGCATGCCATGGGCGGCGAACTCG
>CAZMBT010000061.1:0-10652 GCA_964564395.1 uncultured Alkalilacustris sp. | reverse complement strand
TGGCCGGGGTGCCGCAGATCTTTCAGGCGATGGTGGCGTCGGTCTTGCCCGGCATCGCCGGGGGCGCGCCGCTCCTGTCGCAGACCCTGCAGGTGACACGCGGCGAGGGGGAGATCGCGACCCCGCTCGCGCAGCTGGCGCAGGAATTTCCCAGCCTCTCTTTTGGTTCCTACCCGTTCGTGCGCGATGGTGTGCATGGCGCGCGCGTCGTGGTGCGCGGAGCCGATCGCGCCCAGGTGGACGCGGCGATGCAGCGCCTCGCCGCGCTGTTTCCCGAAGCGACGGCGTGACAGCGCAGGGCGAGGCCGGCGCGGCTTTCGCGGCACTCGAGGCCAGCTGGCCCCCCGCCGAAACCTTCCGTCGCGGCCCCTGGCGCCTGCGTCGCGGCGACGGCGGCGGCAAGCGGGTCAGCGCGGCGACCGCCGAGGCCCCGGCGCGCGCCGAGGATATCGCGCTGGCCGAAGCGGCGATGCGGGACATGGGGCAGACACCCCTTTTCATGCTGCGCGAGGACGAGGAAGGGCTGGACGCCAAGCTCGCCGAGCGCGGCTATCGCCTTGTGGACCCGACGGCGATCCATGTCGGGGCAATCGCCGATCTCGCCGCGACACCGGTGCCGCCGATGCGCTGCTTTCCGCACTGGCCGCCCCTTGCGATCGTCGCGCAGCTCTGGGCGGATGCGGATATCGGCCCGCAACGGCGCGCGGTGATGGCGCGTGTGCAGGGGCCGAAGGCTGCGCTTCTGGGCCGTGACCGGGACCGGGCCGCCGGTGCGGCCTTCGTGGCCTGTCAGGGGTCATGGGCGGTGCTCCACGCGCTGCAGGTTGTGCCCGCGCATCGCCGGACCGGGCTGGGCCGGGATCTGGTGCGCGCCGCCGCCATCTGGGCTGCCGGAGCCGGGGCGGTGCGCCTTGCCGTGGCCGTGACGCAGGACAACGTCGCGGCGACTGCGCTTTACGCCGCGCTGGGCATGCGGCCCTTGGCCCGATACCATTACAGGCAAGCAACGCAGGAGCCCGCCGATGACCGACCAGCCCACCGCCCTTGATCTGCCGCCCGCCGACCCGCTGCCCGAGCGCACCGCCAAGTATTTCGCCGTCTGCGAGGAAAAGCTCGGCCTGGTGCCGAATGTGCTGCGGGCCTATGCCTTCGATCCGGTCAAACTCGATGCCTTCGCGGCCATGTATAACGATCTGATGCTGGGCGAGAGCGGGCTGAGCAAGCTGGAGCGCGAGATGATCGCGGTTGTCGTCTCCGCGATCAATCGCTGCTGGTACTGTCAGGTGGCCCATGGGGCCGCCGTGCGTCAGCTTTCGGGCGATCCCGCGCTTGGTGAGGCGATGGTGATGAACTGGCGGATGGCCGATCTGGACCCCCGCCAGACCGCGATGCTGACCTTTGCCGAGAAGGTGACCGGGGCCAGCGCCGAGGTGGTGGAGGCGGACCGCCAGGCACTGCGTGATGCGGGGTTCACCGACCGCGATATCTGGGACATCGCCAGCGTGGTCGGCTTCTTCTCGATGTCGAACCGGGTGGCCAGCGCGACAGCGATGCGGCCCAACCCCGACTATCACGCCCAGGCGCGTTGAGGCGGCTCAGGCGACCATCGTCTCGGCGCGCTTGAGGTCCACGCTGACCAGCTGGCTGACGCCCTGCTCGGCCATCGTCACGCCGAAAAGCCGGTCCATCCGGCTCATGGTGATGGCGTTGTGCGTGATGATGAGAAAGCGTGTCTCGGTCCGGCGTGTCATCTCGTCGAGCAGGTCGCAGAACCGCGAGACATTCGCGTCGTCGAGCGGCGCATCGACCTCGTCGAGCACGCAGATCGGCGCCGGATTGGCCAGAAACACCGCGAAGATCAGCGCCAGCGCCGTGAGCGTCTGTTCGCCGCCGGACAGCAGCGACAGCGTGGTCAGCTTCTTGCCCGGCGGCTGCGCCATGATTTCCAGCCCGGCCTCGAGCGGGTCGTCCGATTCCACCAGCACCAGCCGCGCCGTGCCGCCTCCGAAGAGATGCGTGAACAGCGTCGAGAAATTCTCGTTGACCTGGGCGAAGGCGGCCAGCAGGCGCTCGCGCCCCTCGCGGTTGAGCGCGGCGATACCGTTGCGCAGGGTCCGGATCGCGGCCTCCAGGTCCGCCTTCTCGGCGCTCAGCGTGTCATGTTCCGCCTGCAGTTCCTGTGCGTCCTCCTCGGCGCGCAGATTGACGGCCCCGAGCGCATCGCGCTGACGGCGCAAGCGCGTGACGTCGGCTTCAGCGGTCGTCGCATCCGGCAGCTGCGCCGGGTCGAGCTGCAGCTCGGTCAGTAACGCCTCCGGCTCCTTCTGCGCCGCTTCGGTCAGGCGGTCGCGGGCCTGCGCCGCGGCATCCTGCGCGGCCTGCAGCGCGGCTTCGGCCGCCGCGCGCGACTCGCGACGGGCGCTTGCCTCGCGTTCGGCGTCGCGTTCATCGTCGCGGGCCGCGCGCAGCGCGGTTTCACCTTCGGCCAATGCATCCGCCGCCTTGCGCTGCCGTGCTTGCGCATCGTCCAGCGCGCCGCGCAGCTTGTCCTGTTCGGCCGCGATGCGGTCCGGGGCATCACGCAGCCCGGCATGTTCGGCCCGGGCGGCATCGCGGCGCGCCACCAGTTCGGAAACGCGACCGCGCGCACTGTCGAGGCGTTCCTGCCAGCGGCGGATTTCCTCGGCGATTTCGCGCGCACGCCGTGCGCGGGCCTTTTCCTGCCGGTTCAGGGCATCGCGCGCCTCGCGCGCCGCCATCACATGGGCGCGCCGATCGTCGAGGCTGCGGCGGGTCGCTTCGGCGCGCTCCCGCGCGGCGGCGAGGTCGTCGAGCGCGGCCTGCTCGGCTTGTGCCTGTGCCAGCGCCGCGCGCTGGCGTTCGGCTTCGGCCTCGTGGCGCGCTTGCGCCTCGGCGGCGGTGTCGCGCTGGCCTTCGGCGAGGTGTCGGGCGGACTGGGCTCGGCTCAGGGCCTGTCCGGCCTCGGCGAGCCGCTTGTCGGTGGCGCGCCGCTCGGCGCGTGCGGCATCCAGCGCGGCGGCGCGGCGCGCCAGCTCGGCCTTGGCCGCGTCATGCGCCTGTTGTGCGCTCTCGCAGCGTGCCTGCGCGGCGTCGAGATCCGCGCGCAGCGCGGTCAGGCGATTGCGCCGCTGCAATTGTTCGGCCGCCGCCGACGGCGCATCCCCGGCCGCCCGTATCAGCCCGTCCCAGCGCCACAGATCCCCGTCGTGCGACACCAGCCGCTGGCCCGGCTGCAGGGCCTGCTGCAGCCGCCGGCCGTCTTCGGGCGCGACGACGCCGACATGCGCGAGGCGGCGCGCCAGTGCCTCGGGCGCATCGACGCGGGGCGCGAGGGGCATGGCGCCCTCAGGCAACGGCGCGGGGTCGAGCGGTGCCAGCGCAATCCAGCCGGAGCCTCCGTCCGCCGCGTCCGGCGCGGTGTTCAGGTCTTCGCCCAGGGCAGCCCCCAGCGCCGCCTCAAAGCCATCGGTGACGGTGACCCGGTCGAGCAGGCGATCCCCGTCCTGCCGCGCGCCCTCGACGAGACGCCGCAGCGACCGCTCCTCGGCGTGCAGGGTGGTGGCCTCGCCCTCGGCTTGCGCGCGGTCGGTGCGGCGCGCGGCCTCCGTGGTCTGCTGGGCGCTGTGCGCCTCCTCGGCGGCGGCGAGGGCGTCTTCGGCCGCCTTCGCAGCGCTGGCGGCGGTCGCCTGCTCGGCTTGCGCCGCTTCGACCTCCTGCCCGGCGGTCTGCAACGCCGCTTCGGCACGCGCGTGCTGTTGGGCGGCTTTCGCGGCGTCGGACTCGCTGCGCTGCGCGGCTTCGGTCGCGGTCTGCACATTGCGCGCGGCGGCCTGATGGCGCGCCGACAGCGCGGCGACCTGTTCGGCCAGCTCCGATTGTGCGGCTTCGTCGGTGTCCAGCGCCGTCTGCGCCGCCTGCAGCGCCGCCTCGGCCTCGGCCAGGCGCGTGTCATGGCCGGCGCGGGCGTCTTCCAGCGCGGTCTGTTCGTCCTTCAGCCGGGCGATGCTGCCGCCGGCATCCTCGTCCAGTGCGGATTCGCGTTCGATATCGGCGGTCAGCTGCGCGATGCGCTGATCGAGGGCGGTCAGCGCGGCGCGCGCTCGCGAATCCTCGTCGGCCAGAGTCGCGCGCCGCACGTCGAGCCGCTGCCGTAAAGCACCCGCGATGCCGTCTTCCTCGCGCAGCGGCGGCAGCGCGTCCTCGCAGGCGGCCCTGTGGCGCGCGGCCTTTGCCACTTCGGCCTCCGCCTGCGCCGCATCGCGCGTGGTCGCGTCGAGCGTGCGCTGCGCGTCGGCGCGGGCCTGGTCCAGATCGCGCCACCGAAGGTAAAAGAGGACCGCTTCCGCACTGCGCAGCCGCTCGGCGATGTCACGGTACCGCGCCGCCTGCTTCGCCTGCCGCGCGAGCTGCCCGAGCTGGCTGGCCAGATTGCCAAGGACATCGTCGACGCGCGCCAGATTCGATTCCGTCGCCTTGAGTCGCAATTCGGCCTCGTGCCGGCGTTGATAGAGGCCCGAGATGCCGGCCGCCTCCTCAAGTATGCGCCGCCGCGCCTTGGGGCGCGCATTGATCAGCTCGGCGATCTGGCCCTGCCGCACGAGCGCGGGCGAATGCGCGCCGGTCGAGGCATCAGCGAACAGCATCTGCACGTCGCGCGCCCGCACATCCTTTCCCGCCACCTTGTAGGCCGACCCGGAATCGCGCGTGATGCGCCGGACGATCTCGAGCATGTCGCTGTCATTGAAGCCCTGGGGCGCGCGCCGGTCGCTGTTGTCGATGCTCAGCGACACCTCGGCGAAGGGGCGGGCGGGCCGCGATCCGCTGCCCTGAAAGATGACGTCCTCCATGCCATCGCCGCGCATCGCCTTGGGGCGGTTTTCTCCCATCACCCAGCGCAACGCCTCGAGCAGGTTCGACTTGCCGCATCCGTTGGGGCCGACCACGCCGGTCAACCCGTCCCGGATCACCAGGTCGGTCGGGTCCACGAAACTCTTGAACCCGTTCAGTCTGAGCCGCGTGAAGTGCACTGCTGCATCTGCCCCGTATCCTCGCGCGTCCGATCTGCGGACCGCCTGTTCAGGGTTTCCGTATCCCGGAGGCGAGTCAAGTCCAACAATGCCCTATCTGGGATATTTGTGGCGGACCGGCACAATATGTGGGCCTCGCAGGGATCCGGCGACCTGCGACATCTGACCACGGTGCAACCCGGTGCGAGGCTGCACATCTTAACATTCAAGTTTACGAATATTTGGAGGAGACTCTGATGACCCCCACGACCGAAAGACCGGCGGATCGGTACTCGCCGCTCTATTTCCTCGCCTCGCTCGGTGCGGGCGGGCTCGTCGTCACATTCTTCATGTGGCTCATGCACTGGATCCCGCATCCCGGCCGTGCGGTCCCCGTCTTCGAGGATATCGTGGCCGCCTTCGCGGCCGGCGGGACGGGGCTTCGCGCGATGATCCTTGTCTCGCTGGCGGGCATTGCCGTTTTCGCGGTACTGGCCGTGAAATCGCTGCTTTGGAATCTATCGCGCTATCGCGCCTGGTCCCAAGGGGACGGGTATCGTCAACTGCGCAGCAGCAATGCCGAGACACAGATCCTGGCCTTGCCGCTGGCGCTGGCGATGGCGGTCAATGTGGGCTTCATCCTCGGGCTGGTCTTCGTGCCCGGCCTGTGGGGCGTGGTGGAATACCTGTTCCCGCTGGCGATCATCGCCTTTCTCGCCATCGGGGCGCTGGCGTTGCGGATGATCGGGCAGTTCCTTGGCCGCGTGCTGACGCAGGGCGGTTTCAACTGCGCCGCGAACAACTCCTTCGCGCAGGTGCTGCCCGCCTTCGCGCTGGCCATGGTCGGGGTCGGGCTGGCCGCGCCGGCCGCGCTGTCGGCCACACCGTTGATCGCCGGTGTCGGGCTGGTGCTGTCGACCTTCTTTCTGGTCGCGGCGGCGCTGATCGCCGCGGTGGCGCTGTTTCTGGGCCTGCGCGCGTTGATGGAGAATGGCGCCAATATCGAGACCGCGCCGACGCTGTCGATCTTCGTGCCGTTGCTGACCGTGCTCGGCATCCTCGCCTTGCGGCAGAATCACGGGCTCGACGCGCATTTCGGACTGGCTGACAATGGCGCGGATCGGTTGATCCTGCTGTCGCAGTTCCTGTCGGCGCAGCTGCTCTTCGCGCTGTTCGCCGGGGTGATCCTCATCCGGCTGGGGTACTTCGCGCGCTTCGTGACCGGCGATGATGCGTCGCCGGGGTCCTATGCGCTGGTCTGCCCCGGGGTGGCGCTGTCGGTGATGCTGCATTTCTGGCTCAACAAGGGGCTGGTGGACGCCGGGCTGGTGACCGCATTCTCGGCGGGGTACTGGGTCATCTCGGGGGTGGCGGTCGCCATTCAGATTGCCACGATCTGGCTGGTTCTGACGCTCAACCGCAAGCATTTCGGGCGCCGGCGGAACGACGCGCCGGTTCCGGCGGAGTAAGCGCCCCGAGCGCGATCAGGCCTGTGCGTGCAGATGAAGTGCGGCGGACCCCGTGTCCGCCGCACTTTCATTTCCGGTCCCATTGGCGCACCGTCGGGCGCCAGCATTTCAAGGAGCCGCCATGCACTATGCCCTCACCCTCATACTTGTTGCGCAGCTCGCCGGAGAGGTGGCGGTGCGCGGCCTCGGCATCGCGGTGCCCGGTCCCGTGCTCGGCATGGCGCTGCTGCTGGGCATCATGGTCCTGTCAGGCCCGGCGCGGCGGATCGTGCAGCCCGTCGGCGAGGGCATCCTGCGGCATCTGTCGCTGCTCTTCGTTCCGGCGGGGGTGGGGGTGGTCGGGCATCTGGATCAGCTCGGCGCGCAGGGGCTTGCCGTGCTGCTCGCGCTGGTGGTGTCCACGGTGCTGGCGATCGCCGTCGGGGCGCTGACCTTCGTCGCCGTGGCCCGCTTTACCGCAGACAGCGCGGGAGGGGAGGATGCCTGAGTTCACGGAAATCTGGAGCTACCTTTCGGAGGGGCCGCTTCTGTGGCTGACAATGACGCTGCTGGCCTATGCTGTCGGCGATGCGGCGGCGTGTGCGGCGGGGCGGGCCCCGCTCGTCAATCCGGTTCTTGTGTCGGTGATTCTGCTGGCGGGGCTGCTGTGGCTCACTGACACCCCGTATCCGGTCTATCTGGAAGGGGCGCAGTTCGTGCATTTCATGCTCGGTCCTGCCACCGTCGCGCTGGCGGTGCCGCTTTATTCCAATCTGCCGCAGTTGCGCGGTGCCGGCCTGGCGATCGCCGCGGCGCTTGTCGCGGGGTCGGGGACGGCGATCCTGTCGGCGCTGGGCATTGCGGCCCTCATGGGGGTGGATACCATGACGCTGGCCTCACTGGCCCCCAAGAGCGCGACGGCGCCGGTGGCGCTCGGGATTTCCGAAACGCTGGGGGGATCGCCGACGCTGACGGCGGTGCTGGTCATCCTGACGGGAATAATCGGCGCCATCGTGGTGACGCCGCTGCTCGATGCGCTGGGCATCCGGGACTGGCGGGCGCGCGGCTTTGCGGTCGGTGTGGCCGCGCATGGCATCGGCACCGCGCGCGCGCTTCAGGTGAACGCGCGCGCCGGCGCCTTCGCCGGGATCGGCATGGGGCTGAACGCGGTGCTGACGGCGTTGATCGCGCCGTGGGCCCTTGCGCTGGCGCTGATGCTCAGTTGAGAAAGCCCGCGATCACCCGGATGAACGCGTCCGGCACGTCCTGCACGGCATAACCGCCGGGGCGTGTCATGACCGCAAGGGTGATCAGGACGACACCGGCCGCGAGCATAAGCACGGCAATGCGGGGCAGCCGCGATTCGACATAGCCGTTCAGGAAGGACGGTATCGATAACGCGCCCAGGGTGACCCCGATCACCAGCAGCAGATCTGCATCCATCCCGGCCCCTCCGGCGGAATGGGTCCATTATTCGGGTTCCGAACGGAAAATCAATCTTTCGTCGCAGGGGGCGACCCGCAGGATGTTCGTGGTGCCGGGGACGTTGAAGGGAACACCTGCCGTCACCACGATCTGGTCGGTCGATACCGCAAAGCCGTGGCCGCGCGCGGCGCGCACCGCGCTGACGACCGCCTGCTTGAAGCGGTCGATGGCGTCGGTGATGACGCAATGCGTCCCCCAAGTCAGGCAAAGGCGCCGCGCCGTGCCCTCCAGCGATGTGAGCGCGATGATCGGCACATGGGGGCGTTCGCGCGCGACAAGCGACGCGGTGGTACCCGATTCCGTGAAGCAGCAGATCGCGACGATATCGGTTGTCTCGGCAATTTCGCGCGCGGCGGCGACGATCCCGTCGGCAACGGTTTCGTGCCTGATCCGGCGCGACGCCTCGATCACGTCGCGATAGGTCGGGTCGTTCTCGACCTCGATGGCGACCTTGTCCATTGTCGTGACGGCTTCCACCGGGTAGCTGCCCGCGGCCGACTCGGCCGAAAGCATCACCGCATCCGCCCCTTCGTAGATCGCCGTGGCGACGTCGGACACTTCGGCGCGGGTGGGCACCGGGCTGTCGATCATCGATTCCAGCATCTGCGTGGCCACGATCACCGGCTTCGCGGCGGCGCGCGCCTTGCGCACCAGACGCTTCTGGATCGGGGGCACGTTCTGCACCGGAAGCTCGACCCCGAGATCCCCGCGCGCGACCATGATGCCGTCCGACGCGGCGAGGATATCGTCATAGCAGTTCACCGCGGCGGGCTTCTCGATCTTGGACAGGATCGCGGCGCGGCCGCGCGCCAGCGCGCGGGCCTCCTCCACGTCTTCCGGTCGCTGCACGAAGGACAGCGCCAGCCAGTCCACGCCGAGTTCGCAGGCGAATTCCAGGTCCGAGCGGTCCTTGTCCGACAGCGCCGCCAGCGGCAGCACCACATCCGGCACGTTCACGCCCTTGCGGTCAGATATCTCGCCGCCGGCCACGACCCTGCAATCGGCCCAGTCGGCGCCGCAGCTTTCCACCTGCATGCGGATCTTGCCGTCATTGACCAGCATCGTCACGCCGGGTTCGAGGGCTTCGAAGATCTCCGGGTGGGGCAGGGCGACCCGACCTGCATCCCCTGGCGTATCGGTCAGATCGAAGCGGAAGGTCGCACCCGCCGCCAGTTCATGGGGTCCGCCGTGAAATTCCCCGCAGCGCAGCTTGGGTCCCTGCAGGTCGGCGAGAATCGCGATGGGGCGCCCGTACTCGGCCTCGACGCGGCGGATCAGGGCGTGACGTTCGGCCTGCTCTTGCTGCGTGCCGTGGCTCATGTTGAGCCGGAAGACGTCGGCTCCCGCCTTGAAGAGAGCCGCGATCGTCGCGTGGTCGTTCGATGCCGGGCCGAGGGTGGCTACGACCTTGACGCTGCGGTGCCGTCTCATGATGTGTTCACGCCCTTGTTTTCGCTAACATCGCCTCTATGCCGCAGAACGGGCAGGCGGGCAATCGACAACACTTGACGTCGCCGCGACCTCGGCACAGATCGAGACCATGATGGAGGAGCACGCCATGGACGACCAGACCCGCATCGAGATCGAAGCCGCCGCATTCCGCCGCCTGCGCGAGCATCTGCGCACGCGCACCGACGTGCAGAACATCGACATGATGAATCTGGCCGGATTCTGCCGCAACTGCCTGAGCCGCTGGATGCAGGACGCCGCCGCCGAACGCGGGGTCCAGATGTCCAAGGACGAAGCGCGGGAGGATTTCTATGGCATGCCGTATGAAGACTGGCGCGCGCGCTACCAGACCGAGGCAAGCGCCGAACAGGCCGCGGCATTCGCCGAGGCGCACAAGGATCACTGAGCGGGCATCACGCGCGGCGGGTTTCTTCCCGATCGTCGCCCTTGCATAGCGCCGCTCCTGCGCGTATATAGCAGCCGAGAGCGGCGTTTCGGCTTCCAACCCGAAACCCACCGGGATGTGTCGAACGGGCCGCGCGCCCGTTTTTTGCGTTTTTGGAGACACCGTGAGCGACCTGATCGCAAAGACCGGCATTGATCGCCGGATCGCCGAGATCCTGCGCCCCGCCATTGAGGGCATGGGGTTCGAACTGGTGCGCCTGCGACTGATGGGGGGCAGGACGCGCACGCTGCAGGTCATGGTGGACCGTCCGGATGGCGGCATCGAGGTGGCGGACTGCGCGCGCATCTCCACGCATATTTCCGCGGTGCTCGATGTCGAGGACCCGCTGGAGGATACGTACACGCTGGAGGTCTCCAGCCCGGGCATCGATCGCCCCCTCACCCGGCTGAAGGACTTCTCGGCCTGGGAGGGCTACGAGGCCCATCTCGAAACCACCGAGCTGATCGATGGCCGCAGGCGGTTCAAGGGCAGGCTGCAAGGTGTCGAGGACGATGAGGTGCTGATCGCCATCGCAGAAGGCACCATCGGGCTGAAGTTCGAGTGGCTGAGCGACGCCAAGCTGATCCTGACAGACGCGCTGATCGCCGATGTTCTGAAGGCCCGAAAGGATGCCGGAATCATCGACGAAGGTGCATTCGACGAAATCGAAACCGAAAGCGACAGTGACAGCGCTTCCCTGAAGGAGTGAGACCAATGGCCATCACCAGCGCCAACCAGCTCGAACTGCTGCAGACCGCCGAGGCGGTGGCGCGCGAGAAGATGATCGACCCGGATCTG
>CAZMBT010000060.1:0-10825 GCA_964564395.1 uncultured Alkalilacustris sp. | reverse complement strand
AGGACACCAATGTCGCGCAATACATGTGGCTGCGGCTGCTGGCGCGCAGCCATGGACATATCTGCTGCGTGGGCGATGACGACCAGTCGATCTATGGCTGGCGCGGCGCCGAGGTCGGTAACATCCTGCGGTTCGAGCGCGACTTTCCCGGCGCGCGGGTGATCCGGCTCGAGCGCAATTACCGCTCCACACCCCATATCCTCGGGGCCGCGGGCGGCGTGATTGCCGCCAATGAAGGACGGCTTGGCAAGACGCTGTGGACCGACGCGCAGGAGGGCGAGAAGGTCCGGCTGATCGGTCACTGGGACGGCGAGGAAGAGGCGCGCTGGATCGGCGAGGAGGTCGAGACGCTGCAGCTCGGCGGCCGGTTCAGCCCGGACCAGATGGCCATCCTGGTGCGGGCCAGCCATCAGATGCGCGCCTTCGAGGACCGCTTCCTGACCATCGGCCTGCCTTACCGCGTGATCGGCGGCCCGCGTTTTTACGAGCGCATGGAGATCCGCGATGCGATGGCCTATTTCCGCATCGTCACCAGCCCCGAGGACGATCTTGCGTTCGAGCGCATCGTCAATACCCCCAAGCGGGGGCTGGGGGACAAGGCGCAGCAGAAGATGCAGATACGCGCGCGCGCCGATGGCGTGCCCTTGCTGGAAGGGGCGCGGCGGCTCGTGGTCGAGGGCGGTCTCGGCGGGCGCGGCGCGCGTGCGCTGGCAACGCTGATCGACAGCATCGGCCGCTGGGCGCGCGAGGCGGCGCAGCCCGAGTGCAACCATGTCGCGCTGGCTGAGCGGATACTCGACGAGTCCGGCTATACCGGCATGTGGCAGGCCGATACCTCGCCGGACGCGCCGGGCCGGCTGGAGAACCTAAAGGAGCTCGTGAAGGCGCTGGAGGGATTCGAGAACCTTCAGGGATTTCTCGAACATGTCGCGCTGATCATGGACAACGAGTCCGGCGATGACGGCGAGAAGGTCTCGATCATGACGCTGCACGGCGCCAAGGGCCTTGAGTTTCCGGTGGTGTTCCTGCCGGGGTGGGAGGACGGGCTGTTCCCGTCACAGCGCAGCATGGATGAAAGCGGGCTGAAGGGCCTCGAGGAAGAACGGCGCCTCGCCTATGTCGGGATTACCCGTGCCGAACGGCTCTGCACGATTTCCTTCACCGCCAATCGTCAGGTTTACGGCCAGTGGCAGTCGCAGCTGCCCTCGCGCTTCATCGACGAGCTGCCCGAAGCGCATGTCGATGTGCTGACCCCGCCGGGCCTCTACGGTGGCGGTTACGGCGCGGCGGGCATGGCGCGGCCGGTGGCGTCCGATGGCGCCGGGATCGAGCGGCGCGCGGCGCGGGCGGATGCCTACAACTCGCCCGGGTGGCGGCGGCTTCAGGCGCGCAACGCGACGCAGGGCGGTGCCGGCCACGCCTATCGTGCATCCCATACCGTGATCGAGGGGCACCTGGTCGATGGTTTCACGCCCGGCATGCGCGTGTTTCACCGCAAGTTCGGCTATGGCGAGGTACAGGCCGTGGATGGAGACAAGCTGGCGATCAGCTTCGACAAGGCCGGCGACAAGCACGTCGTCGCGCGGTTCGTGGTCGCCGCCGGCGATGCGGATGACGCGCCCTTCTGAACAGCGCGACATGCCCTGCACCGAGCAGGCGCTCTTGTCCCGGCTCGTCGTGGTATGATTTTCTCTGATAAAGCGCGGCGACACCGGGGAGGAGGTCGGTGCCGCCGCCAACTTCATGCGAGCAGCCCAGGGAGGAGGAGAGGGCCTTTCGCAGGTTCGGGCTTTGAGGCCCGTCTTGCCGGCAGGCCACCCCGGGAGGAGGTGAGGTGACCTTGCCGTTCACGACAACCCCAGGGAGGAGGAGAGGGGCGCCGTAACCATGTGAAGCCGGGCGGCTTCGGTATCTCGCGGGCGGCGGCACCCGGGAGGAGGTAGGTGCCGCCGCCGATTACAGGAAGTCCGGGGAGGAGGTCGGACTTCCTGAATTCAGTCTCCCTTTCCATACGCCGCTTCGGCGGCGAGGCGGGTGATCATGCTGCGGCTCAGGCCCAGATCATCGAGCTCGGCCGTCGTCAGGGCCTGCAACTCGCGCCGCGTGCGGATGAAGACCCGGTGCCTGGCGTAGGACTGTCGCACTGCTGCCAGCACCTCGCCGAGGCGCATCGCGGGCGCAAAGCGGCGGTCGGTTATGTTGCCGGCGTCTGCCATTTCATTCTCCGCAGGGCTCCGTATCCTTTCGATGAACGTGAATGTAATACGATGCTGCAGATGCACAATGCATTTATACTGCAATGCTGCCATGCAGCAAGTGCATGGTTACGCTGCGTAAATTTTGCGCAGGCGGAATGCGCTGCGCCAATATTCGCGGCGCGGCGCGAAGACCGCTCTTGCCGCTGCGCGGCAAAGTGTCGATGTTGCCGTCAAACCGGTCTTCGGAGAACGTGTCATGAGCATCACGCGGCAAAAGATCATGGAGGCCTTGCAGCGTCTGAACCTGCCTGATGGCGGGACGCTGGTCTCACGAGACATGATTCGGGCCTTGTCGATCGAATCAGGCCGCGTGAAATTCGTCATCGAGGCCGAGGATGCCAGGCAGGCGGGGCGGCTCGAGGAAATCCGCCGCGCCGCGGAAGATCTCGTGCGCAGCCTGCCGGGCGTGAAGGAGGCGCGTGTGATGATGACGGCGCATGGACAGGCGGCGCGGGAGGGCGGACACTCCAGCCCCAAGCCGAAGCCGGGCCCGCGTCGGATCGCCGGCATCGACCGGATCGTGGCGGTGGCATCCGGAAAGGGCGGGGTCGGGAAATCGACCGTCGCGTCGAATCTCGCCGTGGCGCTGGCACGGGCGGGCCGCCGGGTCGGCTTGCTGGATGCCGATATCTACGGGCCGTCGCAGCCACGCATGATGGGTGTGACCGAATCTCCGACATCGCCGGACGGCACCATGATCCTGCCGCCGCAAATGCATGGCGTGACGATGATGTCGATCGGCCTGCTGCTGGAGGATCAGGATACCGCGATGATCTGGCGCGGTCCCATGCTGATGGGGGCGCTCAAGCAGCTGCTCAATCAGGTGCAATGGGGCGAACTGGATGTGCTGATCGTGGACATGCCGCCGGGCACCGGAGATATCCAGCTATCGCTGTGCCAGCAGGTGGAGCTGAACGGGGTCGTCATCGTCTCGACCCCGCAGGATGTCGCGCTGCTCGATGCGCGCAAGGCGCTGCGGGCCTTCGAGGCGCTCAAGGTGCCGATCCTCGGGCTGATCGAGAACATGTCGACCTATATCTGCCCCAAATGCGGGCATGAGGAGCACATCTTCGGCGATGGCGGCGTGCGCGTTGAGGCCGAGGCGCTGGGGCTGCCCTTTCTCGGGGCGCTGCCGCTCAGCGTCGAAGTGCGCCATGCGGGCGACAGCGGCACACCGATCGCGGCGACCGACAGCCCGGTCGCCGAGGCCTATGGGCGGCTTGCACGGCGACTGATCGAAGTTGGGGCCGGCTGACGAAGGCGCCGCGGCGCATCCACGGGAATTCATGGAACCGACCGCATTGCGTGATGTGCGCGGCGCTTGCTTGCCCCTTGTAGCGCTGAATCGGAGTGATTCGGCCGCGATGGGGTGCCGTACGGATGGGGGGCGCCCGTGTTCCCGGCACTGAAGCAGCGCTCCGGCATCATAATCGGGAATTTATGGAACTTTTTTCGAGAGATTCTGGAGCCCCCTATATTGTGGCGCTCTGCCATAAATCATCTATAGGTAGATATGATGTGACATATGTTCACATTATGGTCCTGTTTCCGGTCCTGCCATGGGCGCATTCACAACAAAGCGAAGACAATATTTTCGTTGATTACCATGAATTCCCATGGCATCCCTGTAAGCACGATGGAAGAGGACAGAAGGGGCAAGCAAGACCCCGATCAGGCACCCAGGTCAGGTTTCATACAGGCATCCGCTTTCATCGAAAAAAGAGATTCGGCGCGCAGGCGAGCAGACATCCCCCCAGGTGCATGCGCAGTCGGACAAGCCCAGAGATGGGACGAGGGCGGCGGATCGGGCAGTGGCAGCGTCCCGGTCCGCCGTTTTCGTTCCGGCGCGGGCGGCGGGGCGTTGACGGTCGAGGAGACGCGAGACGGTGGCGCGCAGGTTTCGAGGCGAATTCCACCAGAAGGTGGACGGCAAGGGCAGGGTTTCCATCCCGGCGCTGTTTCGCCGCGTCATCGAGGCCAGCGATCCCGACTGGAGCGAAGGCCAGCGACCCAACCTCGTGATCGTCTATGGCGATCACCGGCGCAAATTCCTCGAATGCTACACGATGGAGGCGATCGACGAGATCGACCGCCAGATCGACGCACTGCCGCGCGGTTCCAAGGCGCGCCGCATGCTGGAACGGCTGATGCACGGTCAGTCGCATCCCACGCAAGTCGATGAGGACGGGCGGATCGTGCTGCCGCAGAAACTGCGCGACAAGATCGAGCTCGACGGCGAGGCCTTCTTCATCGCATCGGGCGACCGGTTCCAGATCTGGAAACCCGACACCTATGCCGAGGCCGAGGCCGAGACCGAGGCCTGGCTCGACAGTCTGCCCGAAGATTTCGATCCGCTGTCGCTTCTGAGCGGACCCCCGGAGGGCGGGGAGGCAAGCTGATGCCGGCACCCAAGGGCTCGTCCGACGCGCCGCCCCATGTCCCTGTCCTGATCGGGCCGCTGATCGAGGCGGTCGCGCCGGTGCGCGGTATCTGGCTGGACGGCACGCTCGGGGCGGGGGGCTACACGCGCGCCCTGCTGGAGGCCGGCGCGGACAAGGTGATCGGGCTGGATCGCGATACCGCGGCGCTGGAGCTGGTGCGTCCCCTCGCGCAGGCGTGGCCGGGCCGGCTTGTGCTCAAGCAGGGCGATTTCGCGCAGCTGGATGTCCATGCCGGCGGACCGCTCGATGGCGTGGTTCTTGATCTCGGGGTGTCGTCGATGCAGCTCGACCAGGCTGAACGGGGCTTCAGCTTCTCGCAGGATGGTCCGCTGGACATGCGCATGGGCGGTGATGGCCCGACGGCGGCCGAGATCGTGAATACAGCATCCGAAGGCATGCTCGCCGATATCCTGTACCCTTACGGCGAGGAACGCGCGGCGCGCCGTATCGCGCGCGCGCTGGTGCGCGCACGTGCCGAGGCACCGATCGAACGCACGATGCAACTGGCCGCGATCGTCGCGCGCTGCCTGCCGCGCGCGAAGCCGGGCCAGAGCCACCCCGCCACCCGAAGCTTTCAGGCGCTGCGCATCGCCGTCAATGCCGAGCTCGACGCGCTGGCCGACGGGCTGGCCGCCGCCGAACGCGCACTCGCGCCCGGCGGCAAGCTGGCAGTGGTCAGCTTTCACTCGCTGGAGGACCGGATCGTCAAGCGCTTCTTTCAGCAGCGCTGCGCCCGGCGTCGACACGTGAACCGCTACGCCGCCGAACCCGAAGCGCAGGAGGACGTGATGCCGTTCCGGTTGCTGCTGCAGAAATCCGTCGCTCCGAACGCCGCCGAGTTGCAGCGCAACCCGCGGGCGCGTTCGGCGCGTCTGCGTGCGGCCTTGCGCACTGCGGTGCCCGCCGGGCCGGTGGATCGTGACGCGCTGGGCCTGCCGCAGCTGCGCCGGGATGAACGCGTCCATCGCAGGGGAGGGCACTGATGCGGGGGGCCATGATCTTCACCGCGGCCGCAGCGGTCATCGCGCTGGCATTCTGGGCGTATCGCGAGAACCACCTGACTCAGCAATCCATGAGCGCGCTGCGCGGCATGCAGGTCGAGATCGCGGCGCTGGAAGAGGCCATTGCGGTTCAGCGCGCCGAATGGGCCTATCTGAACCGGCCGGCACGGCTGCGCGCGCTGGTCGAGCTGAACGAAGACCGGCTCGGGCTGATGCCGATGACTCCGGAGACGCTGGGCCGTGTCGATCAGGTCGCCTATCCGCCGGTGCCGCCCGACCCGCTGCCGGCCTTCTCCATCGCCCCGATCGAGGTCAGCGGGCACTCCCGCATGGAGGACGCGCCATGATCCGCACGCCGCTGCGACCGCTGGCGCGGATCCTGTCGGCCCGCGCGCGCGGCGAGAATCCCGACGCCATCGAGCGCGAGAATCGCCGCCAGCGCCTCGAACAGGCGCGCGATCAGGCGCGCCGGGTCGCCGAAGGTCGGCTTCTGATGCTGGGCGGTGTCCTGATGCTGGCCTTCGCGGCGGTCGGCGTTCAGATGGCGCGCCTCGCTGTCACTTCGGCCGAGCCGCCCCGCCTCGCATCGGTGGAGGCGGCGATCAGCAGCGCCCGCGCCGACATCACCGACCGCAGGGGCCGTGTTCTGGCCACGAATCTGCGCACCCACTCGCTTTACGCGCAGCCGCCGCAGATGATTGACCCGCAGCATGCCGCGCGTGAACTGGCGCGGATCTTTCCGGATCTGGATGCGGAGGCGCTGGAACGGCGCTTTACGGATGAAGGGCGCCGGTTCCTGTGGATCAAGCGGCGCCTGTCACCCGAACAGGCGCAGCAGGTGCGCGACATCGGCGATCCCGGGCTGCTGTTCGGCCCGCGCGAGATGCGCGTCTATCCCAATGGGGCGCTGGCCGCGCATGTGCTGGGCGGAACGCAATTCGGCCGCGAGGGGGTCAGCAGTGCGGAGATCCTCGGCGTGGCGGGTGTTGAGCGCAGTCTCGATGCCGAGCTGCGCGACGCGGAGCGCGCCGGCGCGCCCTTGCAGCTCTCGATCGATCTGTCCGTGCAGGCGGCGATGCGCGATGTGCTGGAGGGCGGCATGCGCATGCTCAACGCGAAGGGCGCGTCCGCCGTGCTGATGGATGCGCGCAGCGGCGAGATCCTCGGCCTGTCCTCGCTGCCGGATTTCGACCCGAACATGCGCCCGGCGCCACTGGCCGATGGCGATCGCGGCGACAGTCCGCTGTTCAACCGCGCGGTACAGGGCGTGTATGAGCTGGGGTCGGTGATGAAGGTCTTTGCTGCGGCGCAGGCGATGGAAGAGGGCCTTGTCACGCCCGACAGCGTACTGGATACGCGCGGGCCGATGCGCTGGGGACGGCACCGGATTTCGGATTATCGCGACTATGGCAACGAGATGTCGGTGCACGACATCATCGTGAAAAGCTCCAACATCGGCACGGCCCGCATGGCGATCGAGCTGGGCGCCGAGGCGCAGCGCGACTTTCTGGACCGCCTGGGCTTTCTGGAGCCGGTCCCGGTGGAACTGTCCGAGGCAGCGTCCGGGCGACCGCTGTTGCCCGGCAACTGGTCCGAGATATCCGCGATCACGATTTCCTACGGCCATGGGTTGTCGAGCAATGCGCTGCACCTCGCGGCCGGTTACGCCGCGATGGTCAATGGCGGCACCAAGGTAACGCCGACGCTGTTGCGCGGCGGCGGCGGGCGGGGCGAACGCGTCATCGGCACCCAGACCTCCGAGCGCATCCGCGAGATGCTGCGCGCGGTCGTCACCGAAGGCACGGCGAGCATGGCCGAAGTGCCGGGATACCGTGTCGGAGGCAAGACCGGCACGGCCGACAAGCCCGGTGCACGCGGCGGTTACGAGGAGGGCAAGGTGATCTCCACTTTCGCGGGCGCCTTCCCGATGGACGATCCGCGCTATGTGTTCGTCGTCACCCTCGATGAACCGGAGGACCGCGCGGGCGAGGAACCGCGCCGCACCGCCGGCTGGACCGCCGTGCCTGTCGCCGCCGAGATCATTCGCCGCACCGGCCCGCTGCTGGGGCTGCGACCGGAGATTGAACCGCGTGCCGGAAATGGGCTAACACCCGTGCGCAACTGAGGGGCAGGGTCGGGATGGCAGGCATGGTCAAGGGATGCGACGCATTGAGCCTCGCCGAGCTGGGTCTGCATGCACAAGGCGGCAAGGAGGCGCGGATCACGGGCGTGTCGCTCGACAGCCACAGCGTGCGCTCCGGGCACCTGTTCGCCGCGCTGCCGGGCACGCGGGTTCACGGTGCGCGGTTCGTACCGGCTGCGCTGCGCGCCGGGGCGGCGGCGGTTCTCACCGACAGGGCCGGTGCGCAGACGGCGCATGCGGCGCTTGCCGAGGCCGCGGTCCCCGTGGTGGTGGCCGAGGACCCGCATCAGGCGCTGGCGCATGCTGCCGCGCTGTGGTTCGGGGCGCAGCCCGAAATGATGGTTGCCGTGACCGGTACCAATGGCAAGACTTCGGTCGCCAGCTTCACCCGTCAGATCTGGGTCGCGCTGGGCCATCCGGCGGCGAATCTGGGCACGACCGGTGTGGAAGGCGATTTTTCCGCGCCCCTGGCGCATACCACCCCGGACCCCGTGACGCTGCACCGCCTGCTTGCCGAGATGGCCGCCGACGGGATCGGACACGCCGCCATGGAGGCATCCTCGCACGGGCTGGCGCAGCGCCGTCTGGACGGTGTGCGCCTGCGCGCCGCAGCGTTCACCAATCTCAGCCAGGATCATCTGGATTATCACGACAGCCTGTCCGACTACTTCGATGCCAAGGCCCGGCTGTTTGCGCGCGTGCTGCCCGAGGATGGCGTTGCCGTCATCAACATGGAGGACGCTCAGGCCGAGGCGATGGCAGCGATCGCCCAGGCGCGCGGGCAGGAGGTCTTGCAGGTCGGGCGCGCGGAGGAGGCCGATCTGCGGCTGCGCGCGCAGCGTTTCGATACGACCGGGCAGGAACTGCGGTTCGAGTGGCGCGGGCAATCGCACCAGATTCGGCTTGGCCTGATCGGCGGCTTCCAGGCCGAAAACGTGCTGATCGCCGCCGGCCTCTCGGTCGCCTGTGGCGATGCGCCGGCGGATGTGTTCGATGTGCTGCACCGGTTGGTCACCGTGCGCGGGCGCATGCAGCACGTCGCGACCCGAACGAACGGTGCCCCGGTCTTTGTCGATTACGCCCACACCCCGGCCGCGCTTGGCACCGCGCTGAAGGCGCTGCGCCCGCATGTCATGGGGCGGATCGTGGTGGTGTTCGGCGCCGGTGGTGATCGGGACCGGGGCAAGCGGCCGCTGATGGGGCAGGCCGCCGCGGCGCATGCCGACCTCGTCTATGTCACCGACGACAATCCGCGTTCGGAGGCGCCGGAGACCATCCGCGCGCAGATCCTGCAGGGCTGTCCGGCGGCGATGGATGTCGGGGACCGGGCCGAGGCGATCCTGCGCGGAGTGGATGCGCTGGGTCCGGGGGATGCGCTGCTGATCGCGGGCAAGGGGCACGAGACGGGTCAGATCGTCGGCGACGACATCTACCCCTTCGATGATGCCGAACAGGCCAGTGTCGCGGTCGCCGCGCTCGACGGGGCGGTGCGATGAGCGTGCTGTGGACGGCGGGCGACGCGGCGCGCGCCACCGGCGGCGAGGCCCGCGGCGCCTGGCTGGCGAGCGGCGTGTCCATCGACACGCGCAGTCTCGTGCCGGGGGATCTGTTCGTCGCGCTCTCCGATCGCCGCGATGGCCATGAATTCGTCGCCGAGGCGCTGGCGCGCGGTGCGGCGGCGGCCATGGTGTCGCGCGTCCCGGACGGTGTCGCGGCGGACGCGCCGCTTCTGGTGGTGCCGGATGTGCTCGAGGGGCTCGGGGCGCTGGGCCGTGCCGGACGCGCGCGCAGCGCCGCGCGTGTCATCGCCGTTACCGGCTCGGCAGGCAAGACCTCGGCCAAGGAGATGCTGCGGCTCATGCTGCAGGGGCAGGGCTGCACGCATGCCGCCGAGGCCAGCTTCAACAATCACCGGGGCGTGCCGCTGACCCTGGCGCGGCTGCCCGCAAAGGCTGATTTCGCGGTGGTCGAGATCGGCATGAACCACCCCGGCGAGATCGCGCCGCTGGCGCGGCTGGCGCGGCCGCATGTGGCGCTGATCACCACCGTCGCACCCGCGCATCTGGCCGCGTTCGAGGATGTCGAGGGCATCGCGCGCGAAAAGGCGTCAGTCTTCGAGGGGCTGATGGATGGCGGAACGGCCGTGATCAATGCCGACCTCGCGACGACCCCGATCCTCGTGCGGGCGGCGCAGGAATGCGGGGCACGGATCATCCGTTTCGGTGCCGGCGCCGATGCCGATCCGCGCCTCATCGCGGCTCAGATCACCGGCGATGCAACGGTCGTTCAGGCGCAGGCAGGCGGGGCACCGCTTCTGTTCAAGCTGGGCGGTGCCGGGCGGCATTTCGCGCAAACCGCTCTGGGCTGTCTGGCGGCGGCGCGCGACGCAGGTGCGGACATGGCGCGCGCCGCTCTCGCGCTGGCGCAGTGGCAACCGCCCAGCGGGCGCGGGCGGCGCGCGGTTATCCGGCTCGATCCGGTCGAGGAGCTGAGTTTCGAGTTGATCGACGATGCCTTCAACGCGAATCCGCTGTCGGTGGCGGCCGCGCTGGATGTGCTGGCTGCCGCGACCCCGCAGGACGATGTCGGGCGCGTCGGCCGTGGCCGGCGGATCGCCGTGCTGGGGGACATGCTTGAACTGGGCGGGCAGGAAGCGGCGCTGCACGCCGCCATCGCCGAGGATCCGGCAATGGCGCAGATCGATCTCGTGCATTGCGTCGGTCCGCTCATGGCGAATCTGTGGCACGCGTTGCCCGACGCCAGGCGCGGTGTTCAGGCGCCCGATGCCGCGACGCTGTGCGCGCAGGCACGCCAACTGGTCGATGCCGGCGATGTCGTGCTGGTGAAAGGCTCCAAAGGCATCGGCGTGTCACGCTTCGTTGACGCCCTGCGCAAACTGGGGCAGACGGATGCCGCTTCAGATCGGGGGACGCGTTGAATGCTCTACTGGCTTACCGAATTCTCGGATGGCGGCGGAGGGCT
>CAZMBT010000059.1:0-10868 GCA_964564395.1 uncultured Alkalilacustris sp. | reverse complement strand
CGAGAAGGGCCGCGAGGAAGATCTCGCGCGAGCCGAACATCGGCGCCACCCGCGCCAGCACCGGCGCGAAGGCCATCAGCGCGCCCACCGAGACGATGCCGCCGAAGAAGGAGGCCGCATAGGCGATGGCCAGCGCACGCTTGCCCTCGCCGCGTTCAGTCATCGGGTAGCCGTTATAGGTGGTCAGCG
Source organism: uncultured Alkalilacustris sp. (assembly GCA_964564395.1). Taxonomy (GTDB): domain Bacteria; phylum Pseudomonadota; class Alphaproteobacteria; order Rhodobacterales; family Rhodobacteraceae; genus Alkalilacustris. The sequence goes on along the minus strand of CAZMBT010000059.1, from coordinate 10,679 downwards.
CGTTGACGGCGGTGCCCGGCGTGTTGATCAGGATCGCGGGGATCGCGCCGCCATACATCGACGAGCCGTAGATCCCCAGTAGCGCAGTGAGCCCCACGATGGGATCGAAGATGAAGGTCGCGGGCAGCAGGATCGCGATGGCCACGGGCGGGCCGACACCGGGGATCGCGCCCACGATGACGCCCCCCACCGACCCCACGAGCAGCGCGGCGAGCACATCCCACCGCGCGAGGATCTCGAACCCGGAAAGCAGCACCTCCATCGCCGCGCCTCAGAAATGGGTGACCATGAAGGCCCGCCAGGCGCCTGGCAGCAGGTCATAGACCGCGCCGCCCGGGATACGCACCGACAACAGCGTCTTGAACAGCACCACAACGCCGACCCCGAACCCCGCCGCGGCCCAAAGGCTGGCGCGGTCGCGCAGCCCCAGCCGCCAGACCAGCGCCACCATCACCAGCACCGTCGCCGCGAGATAGCCCAGCCACAGCACCGCCTGCGCATAAACGACATACCAGCCCACGAACTCCATCCCGCGCAGCCAGAGCAGCGCCTCGCGCCCCTCCCCGCCCGGCGCCGGGGCGATCAGCAGCGCCACGAGATGCAGCGCCGCAAAAAGCGTCATCGCCCCGAGCGACACCGCCGGCCAGAAACCCGGCTGCGCGGTCGCGGCCATGCCGTCGAACCACTGAACCTGCGTGCCGATCCGGCTGAGCAGGAACACCGAGACGAGCAGGAAACCGGCGGCGAAGGCCCGCGCCCCCGGATGCGGGCGCGCGGCGATGGCGGCCGGGTCGGGATCAGTCAAGCATCCCCTCGATGCGCTCAAGCGTCGCCATGTCGGCCTCGATCCGCGCTGCGGCTTCCTCGGCGCCCTGCCAGTAGACTCCGGCGCCGGTCTCGGCGGCGATCTCCTGCGCACGCTCGCCAAGCACGGTGCGTTCCGCGGTGGCGGCGATCACGTCGCGGACTTCCTGCGGCGTGTCGCGGTGCACGAACAGCCCGTTCCACAGCGCCAGCTCCAGATCGGGCACGATCTCGCCCACGGTGGGCGCGTCCTCGACGATGGGAATCCGCGCATCCGTGACGGCGGCGAGCACGGTGATGTCGTCAAGGCAGGGCAGCACGAGCTGCAGCGTCGTGTTGATGACATCGGCATCGCCCGAGGCCAGCGTGTTGCAATCAAGCGCGTCGAACGCCGCGTCGGAGCCCCATGCAAAGCCCAGCTCCTGCGCCAGCGCCATCGTCACCCGCGTCGGCGGGATCACGGCGCCGAAATGGCCCAGCGCGATGTCGTTCTCGGCGGCATGCTCGGCGAGTTCCTCCATCGTCTGGTAGGGCGCGTCCGCCGATGTGGCGATCACGAAGGGATAGGTCAGGAAGATGCCCACCGGCTCGAATTGCGGCGGGTCGAGCTCGGGGATACCGAGGGTGTGGCCCACCGTCGGCACGTCGATGACGAAAGAGCCGATCGTGGTGCCGTCGGGCGGCGCGGTGGCCACCGACACCGCGCCGGGGAACGGACCGCCGCCGCCGCCGGGACGGTTCTCCACGGCGGCGGCGACGCCGTGCTCCTCCTGGAATTCATCGGCGATCAGGCGGGTGAGGACATCCTCCAGGTCCCCCGGCGGCCAGGGCACCACGAAGGTCACCGGCTGGTCCGGGTAATCGGCGAAGGCGGGCATGGCGACGGCCAGCGTCGCGGCGGCGATTGAAAGGCGTTTCATCATTGGCTCCCTGCCGGCTATCGGATCATTATGTGAACCGTTGTTTGAAAAACAAGATTGTTGCGAATCGCGCGCCCTGTCAAACAAAAGCTCGCGCGGCTGCGATGGAGGGTGATTTGAGCACGGTGGACAAGGCGCTCGAGGTGCTGTCGCTGTTTTCCGACAGCCGGCCCGCGCTCGGCCTGAGCGAGGCAGCCCGGCTGCTCGACCGCGACAAGGCGAGCGTGCTGCGCTATCTCACGGCGCTGGAGCGGCAGGGCTTTCTGGAGCAGGACGTCTATACCCGCAGCTATCACCTGGGGCCCGCCGTGGCGCGGCTCGCGCTCATCCGCGAGATTACCTACCCGGTCAATCACGCCGCGCGCAACACCCTGCGCAAGCTTGTGGACGACACCGGCGAGACGGTGCATCTGACCCATTTCGAAGGCGACACCAAAGGCGGTCATCTGGTGCATGTCGCGGTGGTCGAGACGGCGCATCGCGGCACGCGGGTCTATATCGACCCGGCCGAGCCGTTGCCGCTGAACGCCGCCGCCTCGGGAATCGCCTTCCTGTCGGCCTGTCCGCCCGAGCGGCGCGCGCGGCTGCTTGGCGGGGCGCTGCCGGCGCTCACCGATGCCACGCCGACCGACCCCGCCGAGGTCGCCGCGCGGGCCGAAGCCGCCGCGGCGCGCGGTTATGCGGTCTCGCGCGGCGGGGTCGAGATCGATGTGTGCGGGGTTGCGGCGCCGGTCTTCGGCGCGGCCGGCGATGTCTGCGGCGCGGTTGCCGTCGCCGCCCCGCTCGCGCGGGTCACCGAGGCGCGCGAACCCGCGATCGCCGCCGCGGTGCGCGATGCGGCCGCCGCGATCTCGCGCCATTACGGGGCGCAGCGGCTGCCCGCAGCGGCATCCTAGGCCGCCGAAAGGCCCGTATCGAGGGCGGCAAGGATCGTCTGCACATCCTGCGCCGTGATCACCAGCGGCGGCGACAGGATCACATTCGTCCCCGAAACGCGCACCATCACGCCGGCCTCGTAGGTCGCCTCGTGCACCCGCGCGACGACCGCCTTGTCGGCCGGGGACTTCGTGGCGCGGTCGCCGACCAGTTCCAGCGCGCACATCAGCCCCGCGCCGCCGCGCACATCACCGACGACATCGTGCCTGGCCTTGAGCGCCTCCAGCCCGGCGAAAAGCTCGGCCCCGCGCGCGGCCGCGTTTTCATGCACCGCGCGCTTCTCGGTTTCGGCAAGACAGGCCAGCGCGGCCGCCGCGCCCACCGGATGCGCCGAATAGGTATAGCCGTGGCCGATGCTGCCCATCGCGGTGGCGTCGGTTTCGAACACCTCGGCCACCGCATCGGCGATCATCACGGCACCAAAGGGAAAATAGCCGTTGGTGATCGCCTTGGCGGTGCACATCATGTCGGGCTGCACGCCCCAGCGGCGCGCGCCGGACCACGCCCCGGTGCGCCCGAAGGCGGTGATCACTTCGTCTGAGATCAGCAGGATGCCGTGGCGCGCGCAGATCTCGCGCACGCCGGGCATGAAGGAGGCGTGCGGGACCATCACCCCGCCCGCGCCCAGCACCGGCTCCATGATCATCGCGGCGATGGTGCCCGCGCCCTGAAACGCGATCTCGTCCTCGAGCGCAGCAAGGATGCGCTGTGCGAGGCGTTCGGGGTCGGTCTCGTCGAAAGGGTTGCGGTAGGTGTAGGGGGCGGGGATGTGGTGGCAGCCGGGCAGCAGCGGCTCGTACTGGGTGCGGAAATTGGCGTTGCCATTGACGCTGGCGCCGCCGAAATGGGTGCCGTGATAGCCCTTCTTGAGCGACAGGAACTTCACCCGCCCCGGCGCGCCGCGCAGCTTGTGATACTGCCGCGCCAGCCGCAGCGCCGTCTCCACGCTGTCTGAGCCGCCCGAGGTGAAGAAGGCCCGGCTCAGCCCGTCGGGCTTGAAGAAGCGCGCGAGCTCCCAGCTCAGCTCGATCGCCTTGTCGTTGGAGGTGCCACGAAAGGCCGAATAATAGGGCAGCGCGTCGAGCTGCGCGGCGATGGCGTCCTTTACCGGCTGACAGGAAAAGCCGAGATTGACGTTCCACAACCCGCCCACGGCGTCGAGCGTGGTCTTGCCGTGCATGTCGGTGATATGCACACCGTCACCGCCGGTTATGACCTTGGGCGGGTTGGCGAGACTGTCGGCGGGATGCGCCATCGGATGCCACATGTGGCGGGCATTGTGTTCGCTGAGGAAATTCGAGTCCTTCATGCGCTCTCTCCCTCGGGCAGACCCAGCGCGCGCAGGGCCGCGTTGAAACTCGCGCGCGGGGCGCGCACATCGAAGGCCACGGCGGTCATGCCCACGGCCTCGGCACCGCGCAGATTGCGCGGCTGATCGTCCACGAAGACGCAGTCTCCGGCGTCGACACCGAGCGCCGCGCAGCACAGCGCGTAAGCCTGTGGGTCGGGCTTGAGGATGCCGGTATGCGTGGCGTCCACGATGGCGTCGAAATCGTCGAGCACCGGCAGGCGCGCGCGAAGCTCCTCGCCGTAGAACAGGTCGAGCTCGTTGGACAAAACCGCCAGCGCGAAGCCTGCCGCCTTTGCCCGCGCGATCGCCTGCAGCGCCTCGGGCCGGATCACGGCATCCGGATCGGCGCCGCGGGCGGCACGCACGAAATCGGACATTTCCGTCCACCCTGCCCCGACAAGCGCGGCGACCTCGCGCGTGCGGTGCCTCCAGTAATCGCGCTCGGAGATCCGCTCGGCCTGCATGTCCTGCCAGAGCCGGTCCGAGGCGGGATCGAACGGGCCGCGCCAGGTCAGTGTGCCGGCGGGCAGGCCCAGCGCGGCTTCGCTCAGCGGGTGCGTCTCGAACAGGGTGCGCGAGATGACGCCGCCGAAATCCAGAACCAGTGCTCGCATCGCGTCAATTCCCGACCGTAAGGCGCGTGATCCGCCTCGCAGCCTATCGCCATGCGGCCCGGAATCAAGGATAATGAGCAACCGGTGCGCATATTGAACCGCACACCGGTACCTTGCGGCGTCCTGCCAGTCCCCGCCGGACGGTGTGCCGCGCGCCACTCCGGGCCGACACGACACACCTGTTGAACCGAGCCTGGCGCCTGCCGCGCCGGATCGCACTCACAACCGCCCGGCCTGCACGCCCTCCCGTCCGGGACGGACCACCCCGGTCTAACGCGAAATGCGCTAGCTTGCGGCGCCCCGCCCGGCGATGCGCCCCATCGTCAGGCACATGGTCAGCGCGCCACCGCCGATATAGTCCTCGAAGAACGCCCCGCCCGCGCCCTCGCCGGCCGCAAAGAGGCCCGGAATCACGCGCCCGTCGGGTTCCAGCGCACGCGCGCCGGTATCGGTCTTGATACCCCCGAAGGTCAGCGTGATGCCCGGTGCGAGCGGGTGCAGCGCGTAGAAGGGCGGTGTCCGCACGGGATGCGCCAGCTGCGCCTTGGGCGGGGTCGCGCCCGGCGCGGCGCCGTTCTCGATGGCGCCATTATAGGCCGCGACAGTCTGCGCGACGCGTTCGGGCGGCAGGCCGACCTGCTCGGCCAGTTCCTCGATCGTGTCGGCCTCGAAGATGTCGAGCCCGAGCCGGTCGAAGGTCGCGAAGACCCCGCTGACAGGGCCCATGTCGCGGATTGCCTGATCGACGATCAGGGTGGTCACGCCCTCGGGCTGATCGAGCACCGCCTTGCCATGCGCGACATAGCCGCGCGACTCGTCGATGAAGCGCTCGCCCGCGCGATTGATGCTGAGCGCGTGGGGGATGACGCTGGCGGGCTGACCGGCGGCGGTCGAGTCGGGTGAAACGGCGGCGATGTGCAGCGCCATCATCCCGCCCATCCGCGTCAGCCCGGCCCCGGCCGCCTCGGCCATGCGGTGACCGTCTCCCGTGGCCCCACGATAGCCGCGCACCATCAGCGCACCGGCATTGGGATCGTTATAGGCTTCGAGCATCTGCGTATTGGCGCCGTAGCCCCCCGCCGCGATGACCACCGCGCGGCCACGGTAATCGGCCATGCCCTGATCCGACACGGCGCGCACCCCGGCCACGGCGCCATCGGCGTTCATCACCAGCTGCTGCGCCTTGGTTTCGAAGACGACATCGATGCCGAGTTCGTCGAAGCGCTCGCGCATCCGCGAGAAGAACCCCGACATCCCCATGAACCAGCCCGGCGAGACAACGGCCACATCGACATTGTAGGGGTCCCACGGCGCAGGGTCCTCGAAATCGACGCCATGCCCGCGAAGCCAGTCGAGATTGGCCGCCGATGTCTCGGCCATGAGTTCGAAGATGGCACGCTCGCCGCGCCCCAGCGTCGTTTCGTCATAGTCGTCGACATAGGCGGCGCGCGCGGCGGCGTCGTCGCCCTGCGGTCTGGAAAAGCCCCCGCCCGAAAGGCGCGTGTTGCCGCCCATGACCCCCGCCGCGGATTTCTCCAGCACCACGACACGCGCCCCGGCCTCGGCCGCCTCGAGCGCGGCCGCACAGCCCGCCATCCCCGAGCCGATCACCACGACGTCGTAGTCATGCGCCGTGTCGGGTTCGGGCAGCAGCGTCGCTGCCCCGGCCGGGCGAATGCCGGCAAGGCCGGCAAGCCCTGCCCCGGCTCCGAATCCCGCCAATACACCGCGGCGTCCCACGCCGCGCGGTCTGTTTGCAGCCATCGTCTCCTCCGATCGCGATACGGCGCATCTGCGCCTCTTGCTGGCGATCAGCATGACATGGCGCGGCGCCGACGCAATTGACCCCGGTCAATGCGTACGCTTCACCCACAGGGTCGGCATGCGATTCGCCATCGCGCGGCGCGATGGCGTCGGGCAAGGCGGGGCGCGCAACGGTGCCGGTGCAGCTTGCGGCGTCGCATGCGGCGCGCCGATCGGTTAGGGTCGGCGCGTCGAGAAGGAGAGCACCATGGATATCCGACCCTGCGGCGCAACACCCGCCCAACCGGCACCCGAGGCGTATTTCACCGGAACCGTCTGGCAGGAGGCGATCGTCGATCCGCCCGAAACGCGCAGCCTGCGCTCGCTGCTGGTAACCTTCGCGCCGGGGGCGCGCACGCATTGGCATACCCATCCGCTGGGACAGACGCTTTATGTCACTGCAGGTTGCGGCCTGATCCAGAGCGCGGGCGGCGCGGTGCAGACCATCCGCGCAGGCGATGTGGTCTGGATCCCGCCCGGCGAGAATCACTGGCACGGCGCCGGCCCCGACACGATGATGCGCCATATCGCCATGCAGGAAGCCGAAGATGGCGTCGCCGCGCACTGGCTCGAAGCCGTCAGCGACGCGCAGTATCGCGGCGCGGCGTGACCGGCGGATCCATGGTGGTCACCGCAGCCCGGGGCGTTGACGCGAGGCGCGCAGTTCCGGCCCGCGACCACGATGACGGCGCCGGGGCGCGGCACGGGCCGATATCCGTTCGGGATCGATGCCGCGTCAGAAGCTCAGCGTCGCCGCCCCAGCTCTGATGCGCTCATGCATCGGACTCGCGCCGGTGATCTCGGCGCCGGCGATCAGATCGCCGTCAGCGTAGCCGCGCGCCCTCACGCATGGCGTGCACGCCCAGAGCGTGCCGCCACGGGCGAGAAAATCCTGCACCAGCCCCCCGAGCGGTTCGAGCGGGTGCATCTGCACCGCATCCGCCGCGCCCCGGCGGGCGATATCGACGGCATCGCCGGTCAGGAATACCGACACGGCGAGCCCGGCGGTGATGCCGCCATTGGCGATCGTGAAGCCGACGGAGGCGCGCTCCTCCTGCGGTCCGTGGGTCATCAGGACGACGAGTTCTTCGGTCTGGGCCATGGCTGGGTTTCCGGTTGCTGCATCGGGTCTCGGTGACGCCAGCTAGCCACGGCACCCGACGCCATGCTTGGCGGATTCATGACGGAATCGTGGGGTTTCGCGAGGCCCGACCGTCAGGAAAACCTCAGATCTTCACCACATCATCCGCAAGTGCACAGCGCCCCGCCATGCAAGGATGGCCCAGTATCCGAACACCGTATCCGAAATCGGGAGGCGCGCCATGACGATGACCAGCGAAGCAACGACCGCGGCGACAGAGGACACCGAATTCGTCCGCTTCTGGAACGAGGTCCTCGGGCCGAAATTCACGCGATTTCGTCACGTTCTGGTCGGGGGGCTGACCTATCACAGCGAGGCGGTGTTCCCGAAGCTGCCCGTCGGGGCGGGGGATCGGGTGCTCGATGTCGGCTGTGGCTGGGGCGACACGGCGATGAAGCTTGCCCGTATCGTCGGGCCGCAAGGCGAGGTCGTCGGCATCGACTGCTGCGACGCCTTTCTTGCGGATGCCAGAGCCGATCTGGCACAGACCGACCTGACGAACGTGACCTTCATGCGCGGCGATGCCGAAGTCGCCCTGCCCGAGGGCGAGTTCGACTTCGTGTTCGCGCGGTTCGGCACCATGTTCTTCGCCAACCCGGTCGCCGGGTTGCGCAACATGCGCCGTGCGCTGCGCCCCGGGGGGCGAATGGTGCATATCGTCTGGCGCGAACCGGCCGACAACCCGTGGCTGTCGATGGCGAAGGAGATCGTCCTGCAGCATCTGCCGGCGCCGGGTGACGATGCGCGCACATGCGGCCCCGGCCCGTTCTCGATGTCCGACGAGTCCACCGTGCGCAAGATGATGGAGATCGCCGGCTACACCGATGTCGAGTTCGAGCGCGTGGACGCACCGGTGCGTGTGGGCGACGACGTCCGCGATGCGATCGCCTTTCAGCTTTCGATCGGCCCGGCCGGCGAGGTTTTCCGCGAAGCCGGCGACCTTGCGGAGCAGAAGCGCCCCGAGATCGAGGCGGCGCTCGCCGAGGCCATCGAGCGGCAGGTGCGCGACGCCGACGGCATCGTCATGGACAGCTCGTCCTGGGTCATCAGCGCGCGCAATCCCGGCCATTGACGGGCCGGGCGCCGCCCGCGCCGCCGCCGAAGTTGAACAGCCGCGCCGGGATCGTTACACTTGTGCGGCATCTGGCAGCGATGCGTGGTCCCGACCGGCCGCGCAGGGAGATGGCGAAATGGCGTCGCGAACGGCTGAACGCGCGGCCGTGACCGGACGCGCCCCGCACAGCGCGGGGGGTGGGGGTGTGACGCATACGCCTCGCGTCCCCGGCGGCACGATACGTTTCGGACCTTTCGAGCTGGATTTCGACCGCTACGAACTGCGCGACGGCGGCGCGCCGGTCGCGGTTGAGCCGCGCACCTTCGATCTGGTCGCGCTGCTTGCGCGCAACCGCGGCCGGACCGTGACGCGCGACGAGATCTTCCGCGAACTCTGGCCGGGGCGGTTCGTCTCGGATGCCGCGCTCAGCAGCCAGATCCGCTCGGCACGCAAGGCGCTGGGCGATGACGGCAAGCGACAGGAAATCATCGCCACCGTTCATGGACGCGGCTTCAGACTGCGCAAGGCCGGCATCGAGCCCGACGCCGCCCCGCCAATGCCCGAGGGGTCGGCGCACCATGAGGAAGAACGCGTCCCCTGCGTCGCGGTGCTGCCCTGTTCGGCGTCCGGCGAGGACGGGCGCGGCGCGGTGATCGCGGCGGGGCTGACCGAGGATCTGATCAACGCGCTGTCGCGCAATCGGTGGATGTGCGCGGTCACGCGCAACTCGGCTTTCGCCATGGGGCGCTCGGGCGAACCGCTCGATGAGGTCCTGCGCCGGCTGGGCGCCGATTATGCCGTGACGGGGAGCGTGCGCCTTGCCGGTGACCGTGTGCGCGTCATGATCCAGCTAACCGAGACGCCGAGCCTGCGTTGCATCTGGTCCGAAGGGTTCGACCGCAGGCTGCATGACATATTCGATCTGCAGGATGAGCTATCGGGCCTCGTCGCCGCGCGCATCGCCTGCGAGTTGGGCATCACCGAACAGAAGCGGGCGGCACGTCTGCGGCCGGGAAACCTCGGCGCTTGGGAACTCTATCAGCTCGGGTCCGCCGAATTCTACCGCTTTACCGCCGACAGCAACCGGCGCTGTCAGGATCTGATGCGCCAGTCCATCGCGCGCGCGCCGGATTTTTCCGAACCCTATGCGCGGCTGGCCTATGCCATGGTTCTGGAAAGCGTCTATTTCGATGGGGCGACCGACGCCGCCCATCTGGACGAGGCATTGCGACTGGCCGACCGGGCTGTGGCGCTGGACGATCACGAAGCCAACACCTTCTTCGCGCTCGGGCGGGTGCAACTCGCACGCGGTGAATGCGCGCTTGCCATCGATGCGCTGGAGACCGCGCTGGCGCTCAACCCGTGCCACGCGCTATCGCATTGCGGCCTCGGGGACTCGCTCGTCTCCGACGGGCGCCCCGAGGACTCGGTGCCGCATTTCGAGCGCGCGCTCTCGCTCAGCCCGCAGGATCCGTTTCGCTGGGCGTTCATGTCCTATCGGTCGCTCGCGCACATGTTCCAGGGCGATCCGGCCGAAGCAGTGCGATGGGCACGCAGTGCCACGCTCGTGCCCAACGCGCATTACTGGGCCCGCGCCAAGCTGGTTTCGTGGCTGGCGCATGCCGGCGATCTCGCCGCAGCGCGTGCCAATGTCGGGCAACTCATGCGGACATGCCCGGGCTTTTCCCGCGATTTCGCGCGCTCGCGCCTCTTTTACGTACGCGACCCCGCGCATCTGGAACTCTTTCTCGACGGGCTGCGCCGGGCCGGGGTGCCGTAGCGAACTACCGACACACCGTCATACACCGTGCCCGCCGGACCCCGGACCGGCGGGTCGGGCGCTGCACTTTCGGCCACGTCCGTCGCAGGCGCGGCGCGATCATTCCTCCTCGACATCGAACCGGTCGGCGATGTCCGGCGCGATGACGCCCGCATGCAGCGCCAGAAGGATGAGCTTGGCATCGCGCGAGTCGCCCGCCGCGATCGCGTCCTCCAGCCGATGCTCGGCGCGATCCGCGGCGCGCGGGCTGTTGCTCTCGATGAAGTTGTCCCGACC
>CAZMBT010000058.1:0-10879 GCA_964564395.1 uncultured Alkalilacustris sp. | reverse complement strand
ACGGCATCGGACACGAGGCGGCCATCGCCCAGGTCGGTGACGACAACGAGGCCGCAGCGCTGCAATGGGGTGCCGATCATGGCGCCGCGATGGCCCAGGCCGGCGATAACAACACGTCGTTCGGCGTGCAGAAGGGGGGCGCCCTGAACAACCCTGCGGGCAACTTCCTGGCCCATGCGCAGTTGGGTGAATACAACAGCGCGCTGACCTATCAGGACGGCATCGCCAACACGGCGGCCACCGTGCAGGCGGGTGATCGGAACGAGTCGTTCATTGCGCAGGCCGCGGTGCTCATCACCAGCTTCTCGGAGACGGTGAACGGCCATACCTTCGAGGGCTCGCTGCCGACAGGCGCCAATGTCAGCACGACCGGCACCCTCACCGCGAACAACAACGCGGCGGCCAGCCTGCAGATCGGCACCGACCACAAGAGCGCGATCGTGCAGATGGGCTCGAACAACCAGACCGTCAACTTCCAGACTCAATAACCCGCCTGACGGTTTGAACAGACGGGGGCGCCCTGCGGGGCGCCCCCTCAGGGCGCGGCGCGATGGAGGTCAGGATGAAGCCCACCTACTTGGCTGCCTTGGTGCTGGCGCAGCTGCTGCCGGGAACGGCCGGATCGGCGATCTCGGCATGCGAGATCCGACTGGTTGAAGCCGGCAGCAGTGTCCTTCTCGAGGTGCATGTCGCCGGAGACCCGGGCGCGGTCGGGCAATATCGCCTGACCCTGAACGTGGCGAGCGGCAGCAATCAATCCTCCTCCATCCAGGGGGGGCAATTCGCGATTCCGCAAGGCCGCGATGACGTCATCGCGGCGCGCGCCCAATTCGGGGCATCGGCGGACTCGGTCCTGAGTGCGCGATTCACGGCGCAGATCGGGCCGAAAGAAGTTGACTGTCATCTCGAAAGGGAGCTTAATTTTCTGCGCGAAAGACCCGGGGACTCGAGGGTCGATTCCGATCCGTTTTTCGTGACGCTCTGAGTATGCGTATTTTTTAGTCAGTTTTCGGGGGATCAGTATCATGTTTTCAGCCATAGCGTCTGTTTTCGGTCGCCCATGGCGCCAGCGTCCCGTCGGTGGCTCCCCGGTCTTTCGGGCGCTGTTGATCGGGACACTCTGCCTGCCTGTGCCGGCATGGGGGCAGCAGCTCGATTTCGAGGTGGACAATGTCAGCCTGCAGCAGATCGTGGCGCCGCGCAGCGTCGCGCCGGATGCGCCGACGCTGACCGGCGGGATGGCACCGACCGGAAGCGACGTGCTGGTCCTGCAGCAGGGGCTGGAGAACACGGCGGCGACATATGTCGAAGCCAGCCCCGGCGGCGCCATTGCAACGCTTCAGCTGGGGCAGGCCAACACGGCTGTGGCGGTCATCAAGGACTCGCCCGGCAGCGTGATCGCGCAGGCCCAGATCGGGACCGGCAACACCTCGGCGGTCGGGGTGATCGGCGGCAACGACAATGCCGTCGCCACCGCGCAGATCGGGCACGGGCTGGGCGTGGCCGTCGGTCTGGTCGATTCTCAAGAGACCACGATCACTTACGGCCAGGCCGGGCAGAATTATTCGGGCGGGGTGGTCATCAAGAACGCGCCCCCGGGCACGGTTATCCATTTGAACTGAAACACAGGAGACATCTCATGAAACGCGTAGCCGGAATTCTTTTCCTCTGCCTGGCCGGTGCGCTTCCGGCGGGCGCGGTTGCAGCCAGCGAGCTCATCTATCGCCCAATCAACCCCTCCTTCGGCGGCAATCCGAACATGTCCTCGCATCTGATCAACCTCGCGCAGCTCCAGAACAAGCATGCCGCGAGCGGCGGCGGCGGCGGCGGCGGGATTCCGCAGATCAATTTCCCCCCCATTACCATCGACCTGGGCGGCATCGGCGGCGGTGGCGGCGGCAACGGTAATGGAAATGGCAATGGCGGGAATGACAACGGCGGCAACGGCGGCAACGGCAATGGCGGGAACGGCAATGGAAACCCCGTCACCGAAGGCTTTGCGCTGAACAACGGTGCCGAACGAGTCAACGCCAGCAATTGAACGCGCGGCGCGATGACGCCTGAGCAAGGGGAGACAGGGTTGTGAAACGGTGGGCAAAATTGACGACAGTGGCCCTTGTGGCCGCGCTGGCGCTGAGCGCCTGCGGCACGACGGGCGGGATGGGCACAAGCGGGATAAGACCCCCGACCGCCGAGGCGGCGACGCCGTCCGGTGAAAGATTGCGGGCGCTGGCGCCTCCGGCGCGGCGGATCGACGTGGCCGTTTACGGCTTTGCCGACCAGACCGGCCAGCACAAGCCCAATGAATTCTTCGCCGAGTTCTCGCGCGCGGTCACGCAAGGCGGCGATGCGGTGCTGATCGATGTGCTCAAGGGCGTTTCGGGCGGGCGCTGGTTCAACCCGGTCGAACGGGTCGGGCTGCAGAACCTGCTCACCGAACGCAACCTGATCGAACAGAGCCACCGCGCCTATCGCGGCACGCAAAGCTCGCCGCTGCCACCCTTGCGGTTCGCCGGCGTGATCCTCGAAGGCGGGATCATCAACTATGACAGCAATGTCGAGACCGGCGGCGCCGGGGCGCGGCTGCTCGGAATCGGCGCCTCGACGCAGCACCGGCGCGACATGGTGACGGTCTTCCTGCGAGCGGTCAGCGTCAATACCGGCGAAATCCTGACATCCGTCACCGCATCCAAGACGATCTATTCCACGCTTGTCCAGGGGTCGGTGTTCCGCTTCGTGGCGACCGACGAGATCCTCGAGGCGGAGGCCGGCGTGTCGCGCAACGAACCCGTCGGGCTGGCGGTACGGCAGGCAATCGAACTCGCCGTCTACCGGCTGGTGCACGAGGGCGCGAAGAACGGGCTGTGGCGCTTTGCCAACCCCGGCACACAAACCCGCATGATCGCCGACTACAACCGGCGAATGGCGCAGCATCGCGGGCGGCTGGCGAGCGGCAGTTGAATTGAAACCGACAGCGGCGTCGATGCCGGGCCGCACAGAGAAGGAGACCGGGAAATGTCCCGCATGAGCAAATCCCACCGGATCGCCACCGCCGCGTTGGCCGTGGCGGTCGCCGCAGCCGCGACAGCCCAGGCGCGCGACTACCCGCAGCCGCTGAACCGCGAAAGCGTGGGTGACTGGATGGTCGAATGCTTCGACGAGGAAGCGACGCCCGGAACCTGCCAGATCTATCAGCGCATGCTCACGGGCGGCGGCACCGATGTGGTGATGGTGACAGCCCTCGCTTATCGCGGGCCGGATCTGCATCTGCAGATGGCGTTGCCGCTCGGCGTGGATCTCGCGCAGGGGGCGGTGATCGCTTCGGGTTCGGATCCGGTTCGCCTTGGTATCGCGCGCTGCACCGGCCAGGGCTGCCTTGTCGAAGGGCCGGTCGATGAGGCGTTGCTCGACGGGTTGGTGGGCGCCGAGGCGGCCGCGGTGCAGGTGACCGTGCCGACGCAGGGGCCGATCGACATTCCGCTTTCGTTGCAGGGGTTCACACAGGCCCTGTCGCGAATCGCCCCGCCGGACGGCGAGGCGGCCACGACCTCGATGGTCGATTGATCGAACCGTTTTCAGGAAATGCCAATTATGGAGGTCCGAAAAAATGGAACGCAAGGCCGATTTCAATTTCGGCCTTCTTCGCAGAGCTCCGCTCATCGCGAAGAAGGCCGATGCCCGTGCATTCATCTTTTCCGAGGAACTCGGCGAACTGCACCGCTTGATCGCGGTGGTGGGCGAACTGGATCTGCCGCTTGCCTATGCCGGCAGCCTGGATGGATACGGCGACACGGCCACATCGGCGCGCCGTCAGTCCCCGCAGGTCGCGCCTGCAATCGCGCTGGTATGCGTCGACGAGGCGGAGCTTGACGATTCCGGTTTTGCCGACCGGCTGGGTTGTCTGCCGCAGTCCGCGCGCCTTGTCATTCTTGCGCGGTGCAAGGCGATGCCGCAGGGGTTGCATCAGCTTCCCGAGGGCACGGTTGCACTGCTGCCGGCATCCACTTCGGCGGATCGGCTCGTGCCGGTGCTCAAACTCGTCATGGACGGCTTTGTCGTCTTCCCGCAGGACCTGATGGCGCGGGACTTGCCCGACACCGCCGCGGGCGACGATCCCGGCGCGCATGTCCTCACCCGCAGACAGCGGGAAATCTGTCAACTGGTGGCGAATGGCAAGTCCAACAAGCAGATCGCCAACCATTTCGGGATATCGGTCAATACGGTGAATGCCCATCTGCAGGCGATCAGGCTGCGGCTCGGTGTGCAGAACCGCACGATGATCGCCATACGCACGGCGCAGCCCAATTCGCGGCTGTGATCCGTCGCCGATCACGTTACCGGGGCGCAGCGTCGGCCAAGCGTAGGCAGGCGGTTTCACGCTGCACCGCCGGGCGCGCCGGGGTCAGTCAGCCCGCGCGTCGGTCTTGATCGCGATGCGCTGGCGCAACGTGCCGTCCGAAGGGTCGAGGATCAGGATCTCGTCCTCCGACGTGACCACCGCATGCCAGCCCGGCCCGGCGGTGAATGCGACGGGGTGAGCCCCGTCGGGCAGCGTGACATGGTCCGGCAGCGTCACGACCTGGGGCGCGGTCAGCGGCTGAAGCCGCGTGACAAGCAGCCCGATAATGACTACAAGTCCGACGATCATGACACCGGTCAGCGTGGTGACAAGGATCTTGAGAAACCGCAGTTCGGGAACGGGACCGTCCGGCGGCGGCGTGGGAGCGTCTTGCATGTGTCCGGATCCCTCCTCGCGCAGTTTGCGGGTAACAATCGGCGATGACCCGCCCGGGCGCCTTGATAAGGCGCTGGCGCGCGAAGTGCCAGATGCGGCAGGGCTGTCGCGCTCGCGGCTGGCACGTCTCATCACGCAGGGGGCGGTGATGCGCGACGGGGCCGTGCTGAGCGAGCCGAGCGCGAAGGTGGCTCCGGGCGAGACGCTGACCATCACGCTCGAACCGGCCACCGACATCGCAGCGCAGCCCGAAGCGATTCCTCTCGATGTGGTGCATGAGGATGCCGATCTCATCGTCATCAACAAACCCGCCGGCATGGTGGTGCATCCGGCGCCGGGCGCGGGACGCGGCACGCTGGTCAACGCCTTGCTCCATCACTGCGCAGACTCGCTGTCAGGCATCGGCGGTGCGCGGCGCCCCGGCATCGTGCATCGGATCGACAAGGACACGTCGGGTCTTCTGGTCGCCGCGAAATCCGACCGCGCGCATCATGGGCTTGCGGAACAGTTCGCCCGGCACAGCGTTGCGCGCCGCTACCTTGCCGTGGTGCGCGGTGTGCCCGATGCCGCTGACCCGCGACTGCGCGGCCTGCGCGGCGTGAGCTTCGAGGCGGGCAACGTGCTGCGGATCGTCACGCAGATCGCGCGCCATCGCACCGACCGTCAGCGGCAGGCCGTGACCCATCACGGCGGGCGCAACGCCGTAACCCGCGCGCGTGTGCTGGATCGGTTCGGTGTGCCCGACGCGGTCGCCGCGCTCCTGGAGTGTTGGCTGGAGACCGGGCGCACCCATCAGATCCGCGTGCACATGGCGTATGCTGGACACGCGCTTATCGGTGATGCCACATATGGTGGGCGGCGCGTCCTGTCGCGCCGCGCGCTGGGCGATGCGGCCGCGCAGACGGCGAACGCCTTCCCGCGCCAGGCCCTGCATGCGGCGACGCTTGGCTTCGTGCATCCCGTCACAGGCGCTGCCATGTCCTTTGAGGCACCATTGCCTTCGGACATGCGCCATCTTGTCGCACAACTGCGCACTGCAACTGTTCGCACAGACACGTGAAAATCGCATTGCGGGACTGGCGTCGCGGGGCATTCGCGTTCATCCTGTGTTCAACGGACGCGTCTATGTCCGCCCTTGGCGGGCGGGCGCCCGAACGTCACCTGAACCTGACCTCTGACTGAGGCGACATCGATGAACGACTACGCAAACCTTCCCGCACCCTCCCCGGAACAGGGGCTCAACCGTTACCTGCAAGAAATCCGCAAGTTTCCGATGCTGGAACCGGAAGAGGAATACATGCTCGCCAAGCGCTGGGTGGACCATCAGGACACCGAAGCGGCGCATCAGCTCGTGACCTCGCATCTGCGCCTCGCCGCCAAGATCGCGATGGGGTATCGCGGCTACGGGCTGCCACAGGCCGAGGTGATCTCGGAGGCCAATGTGGGGCTCATGCAGGCGGTCAAGCGCTTCGACCCCGACAAGGGGTTCCGTCTTGCGACCTACGCGATGTGGTGGATCCGCGCGTCTATTCAGGAGTATATCCTGCGCTCCTGGTCGCTGGTGAAACTGGGCACCACATCGGGCCAGAAGAAGCTCTTCTTCAATCTGCGCAAGGCCAAGTCCAAGATCGGCGCGCTTGAGGAAGGCGATCTGCGCCCTGAAAACGTCAGACAGATCGCGCAGGACCTGAACGTGACCGAGAGCGAGGTCATTGCGATGAACCGGCGCATGTCGGGCTCGGATGCCTCGCTCAACGCCACGATCGGGATGGAGGGCGACAGCTCGGCATCCTGGCAGGACTGGCTCGAGGATGATGATGCCAATCAGGCCGAGGACTACGCCGAACGCGACGAGCTGCAGGCGCGGCGCGAACTCATGGCGGCGGCGATGGATGTGCTCAATGATCGGGAAAAGGACATCCTGACCCGGCGGCGTCTGCTGGATGAGCCGGCGACGCTGGAGGCGTTGTCGCATGCCTATGACGTCAGTCGTGAGCGCATTCGCCAGATCGAGGTGCGTGCCTTCGAAAAGTTGCAAAAGCGCATGCGCGAGCTGGGGCGCGAGAAGGGAATCTCTGTCCCCGCCGCGTGAAACACCCACCGCGATCGCGCAGGCAAGGTGCAAACCCCCATCGGCTGTGGCAGGGTGAACCCGGTCGCAGTCGCACGGGGACACCATGGCGGGAAAAGTCATCACCATCGCCCAGCAGAAGGGCGGGTCCGGAAAGACCACGCTTGCGGTCAATCTGGGGGTGCAGCTTGCGCAGGCGGGCGGGACCGTCGCATTGCTGGATACGGACCCGCAGGGCAGTCTGGGCCGCTGGTTCATGACACGGCATGAACGCCTCGAAAACCCGGGGCTCGACTTCTCGACATCGTCCGCCTGGGGCGTAGCGTATGAGTGCGACAAGCTGCGCGCCAATGCCGATTTCATCATCGTGGACACGCCGCCCAAGGCGGATGCAGATCTGCGACCGGCCTTGCGGGCGGCCGACCTGGTGCTGGTACCGGTGGCGGTGTCGCAGCTGGATCTCTGGGCAACCGAGGGTGTTCTGGACCTTGCGAGGCGCGAGGATCGCGATGTCTGCGTGGTGCTCAACCGGGTGCGGGCCGGTACCCGGCTGGCGCGGGAGATCACGCAGGCGGCCGGTGGCATGGGGGCGGCGCTGCTGTCGGCGCAGCTGAAGAACCGGGTCAGCTATGCCGAAACGCTGGGGCAGGGGCTGGGGGTCGGCGAGATGGCGGGGAATCGCGCGGCGGTCGTAGAAATCGCCGCGCTGGCCACGGAGATCGGCGCGCGGCTGCACGGCCCGTCGCCCTGATGCGGCGCGCAGGCGCGGATCTTCACGGCGACGCGTCGCGCGCCCCAAAACACCGCAGCGTCAACGGAATGGCACCGAATTCCTTGCAGGCGCGGCTCGGATGGCGCCGCGCCTCGCGGCGCTGCAGCGGCCTTGTCAGCGTGTCGATCCAGCGCAGGCGCCGGCAGAGCCGCGCCGCCGCTTCCCACACCCGGTCCGGCGCCCGCGCGCGATAGGCGCTGCAGGCCGCCGCGATCTCGGGCGCGTCGTGCTGGGCGAAGGCGTAGGCGCTGGACACGAAGATCAGCAGATCGTTGCGCAAGGCCGAAGCCGGCGCCGGGGGCGGCACGAAACGTTCGAAATCGATGAAGGCGATGCGCCCGTCGCGGTGACAGATATCCTTCACGCTGGGCCGGCCATGCGCGATCCCAGCCAGGTGAAGCTGCGCCAGCGCGTGCCCGGCGGCAAGAAAGGCCCCGATGCGTTCCTCCTGCGGTATTTCGGCGCTGCGCAGCATCCGGGCTAGGGACGCGCCGCAATCGCCGATGACAAGATAGTCTTCCCCCTGCGCGAGCAGCGGCGCGACAGGCAACCCCTGCGTTCCCAGCAATTGCAGCGCGGCGCGCTCGCGCTCGAACGCGCGGCGCGGATCGCCCTTCTGCAGCCGCCAGCGCAGCGACAGTTCCTCGCGCCGCTTGAGCCAGCACTCCTGCCCGTCCAGAATGATGCGGCTGGTCCGCCGAGCCCCGCCCTCGAGCGCGCGCTCCAGGGCCACCGACCGCGATGTCCGGGCGGGTGCCGCCTGATTCTGAAGGGTTGGAGTTCGGGGGGTGGGTGGCATTCATGCGCTCGGCGAGGGAGGTGCGCGCAGCATGCCCGTGTCGCGACGGCGTTGCAATTCATTGCTGGCGCGTATCGGCCTTTCAAAACCGGTCGCGGTGTAATAGCTCGAAACGGGACGCGCAGGATCGGAGTTGGCCGCATGTCGTTCTTCAAGAAGCTCAAGGACCGGATGTTCAAATCCTCCTCCAAGCTGGAGGAAGGGCTGGAAACTCTGGTCGAGGAAGGGGCAGAGGATACCGCGCCCGACAACACGCCCGACGATGCGGCCTCGGCGCCGCCGCCGATGCCCCCGCGCCCGGCCCCGGCATCCGATGCCCCGGCGCCGGTTCCCACCGAGCCGGCGCCGCCGCAACCGCCGACCCCTGGCGCGCCGCCACCCGAACCGGACCCCGCGGCGCCGCCCGCGGCGGCCACGCAAGGCGGTCTTTTCAGCCGGCTTTTCGGGCGCGGCGGCGACGGCAAGGCACGGCGGCGCGCGCTCGATGACGACATGCTCGAGCAGCTCGAAGAGTTGCTCATCGAGGCCGATATGGGGGTCGAGACGGCGACACGGGTCACGGCCGCGATGGCCGCCACGCATATGGGCCGTCGTTTTTCGGTGCCAGAACTGAAGGCGCTGCTGGCCGATGAGGTCACGCGGATCATGGAGCCTGTCGCGCGGCCGATGCCGCTTTATGCGTCTCGCCCGCAGGTGGTGCTGGTGGTCGGTGTGAACGGATCGGGCAAGACCACGACGATCGGCAAGCTCGCCAGCCAGTTCAAGGCCGCCGGCAAGTCTGTCGTCATTGCCGCGGGCGATACCTTCCGCGCCGCCGCCGTCGAGCAGCTGCAGATCTGGGGCGATCGGGCGGGCGTGCCGGTAATGACGGCCCCCGAAGGCAGCGATCCGGCCAGCCTGGCTTTCGATGCGCTGGGCAAGGCGCAGGCGGAGGGCGCCGATCTTCTGATGATCGACACGGCGGGGCGGCTGCAGAATCGCGCGGACCTGATGGCCGAGCTGCAGAAGATCGTACGGGTCCTGCGCAAGAAGGACCCCGACGCCCCCCACAACACGCTTCTGGTTCTTGACGCGACGACCGGGCAGAATGCGCTCAGCCAGGTCGAGACGTTCCGCAAGATGGCGGATGTCTCGGGCCTGGTCATGACCAAGCTCGACGGGACAGCGCGCGGGGGTGTGCTGGTCGCGCTGGCGGATCGCTTCGGCCTGCCCATTCATGCCATTGGCGTCGGCGAGCAGATCGACGATCTGCAGCCCTTCGATCCGGAAGAATTCGCGCGCGCCCTCGTGGGGGTGGACGATTGAGCATGGCGATGGGTGCGGATCCCGGCGGCCGAGGCTGACATGAGCGAGTGGCTGATCGCGCTGGACGGGACGCCGGCGGGCGCACAGCTTGCGGCCGGACTCGCGTTGATGGCGGCGATCCTGCACGCGCTCTTCGGGGCCATGCAGAAGGGGCGGTTCGATCCGTGGCTGTCGCGCGCGGCGATCGATGCGAGCTATGGCGTCATCGCGGCACCGATCGCGCTGTTCGTCGTGCCGTGGCCCGAACCTCATATGTGGCCGATCTTCGTGGGCGTCTTCCTGATACATGCGGGCTACAAGGTCTTTCAGGCCGCCGCCTATCAGCGCGGGGCCTATACGGTCGTATACCCGGTGGTGCGCGGTACCGGCCCGCTCTTTACCGTGATCGGCGCCTGGCTGTTGTTCGGCGAGACCTTCAACCCCTTGCAATGGCTGGGCGTGGCGGTGCTGCTGTCGGGGATTTTCGGCCTTGCGGTCTACAATCTGCGCCATATCACGGTGGACCGCGAGACGCTGAACGCCGCGCTGGGCCTCGCAGTGATCACCGGCGGCTTCGTCGCACTCTACACCACCTTCGATGCCTATGGCATCCGGGCGACGGCGGACCCGTTCACATTCCTGGCCTGGTTCTTCTTCATCGACGCGTTCTTCATGCCGATCTACACATGGCGGCGCTGGCGCGGGTTGCCGACCGGGCAGATCCTGCCGCTCATGCGCCGCGGGATAATCGGCGCCGTGGTCGCGATGCTCAGCTTCGGCGCGATCATGCTGGCCACACGGCTGGGGCCGGTCGGACAGGCTGCGGTGCTGCGCGAGACCTCGACGGTCTTCGCAGCACTGATCGGCTGGGTGATGCTGGGCGAACGCGTGGGCCCGCGGCGCGTGCTTCTTATGGTCTTGATCGCTGGCGGTGCGGTGATAGTTCAGTGGGCGGCGTAGGAGCACGGACATGACAGGCAAACCCCAGCCCAACGGCGTGTTGAAACAGTCGCTCGAACTCGGGCCGCTTCTGGCGTTTCTGGGCGGCTACATCATCCTGCGCGAACAGGTCTATACCATCGGCGGGCGCGACTATGACGGGTTCATCGTGCTGACAGGGCTGTTCATTCCGGTGCTGATGGCCAGCAATGCCGCCTTGTGGAAGCTCACCGGGCGTGTGTCGCGCATCCAGATGCTGACCCTGGTGTTCGTGGTCGT
>CAZMBT010000057.1:0-10883 GCA_964564395.1 uncultured Alkalilacustris sp. | reverse complement strand
CGGGACGTACCGATTACGACGTGGCTGCGGTGAAGTCGAAGATCGCCGAGAGCGGGCTTTCGATCCCCGAGATGGTCGCCACGGCGTGGGACAGCGCGCGCACCTTCCGCGGCTCGGACATGCGCGGCGGCGCCAATGGCGCGCGCATCCGGCTCGCCCCGCAGAAGGACTGGGAGGGCAACGAGCCCGAGCGCCTGGCGCGGGTGCTCAAGGTGCTGGAGCCGATCGCCAAGGAGACGGGCGCGAGCCTGGCCGACGTCATCGTGCTGGCCGGCAATGTCGGCATCGAACAGGCGGCGAAGGCCGCGGGCACGCCCGTCGAGGTGCCCTTCGCGCCCGGGCGCGGCGACGCCACCGACGAGATGACGGATGCGGACTCCTTCGCCCCGCTCGAGCCGGTCAGCGATGCCTTCCGCAACTGGCTCAAGAAGGACTATGTGGTCCAGCCCGAGGAGCTGATGCTGGATCGCGCCCAGCTCATGGGACTGACCGGGCCAGAGATGACGGTGCTTATGGGCGGCATGCGTGCGCTGGGGACCAATCACGGCGGCACGAAGCACGGTGTCCTCACCGACCGCGAGGGGGCCCTGACGAACGACTTCTTCGTCAATCTGACCGACATGTCCCATGACTGGGTGCCGACGGGCAAGAACCTCTACGAAATCCGCGAGCGCAAGTCCGGCAGCGCCAAATGGACGGCCACGCGCGTGGATCTGGTCTTCGGTTCGAATTCCATCCTGCGGGCCTATTCCGAGTTCTATGCCCAGGACGACGCGAAGGAGAGATTCGTCAAGGATTTCGTCGCAGCCTGGACCAAGGTCATGAATGCCGATCGCTTCGATCTGCACTGAGACGCCGAGCCCCGCGCGCCGCATCAGGCGCGCGGGGCCCAAGCACCGGCGACGCAACTAGACTGCCGGCCAGATCCGATACATTCACAGCGCCCTTCAATGACACTGGGCCACGCGGCACCCTACGCGATCCCCGCAGGAAACCGGGCCGCCGATCCGTGCCCAACGCTCAGATCGCGGCCGCGTCATGCGCGGCGGCAAGCTGCGCGTCGCGCGACCTGCGCGCCTGTGCAGCCGCGACCAGCGCCTGAAACAACGCCCGTTGGCGCCGCATCCAGACCAGATGCTCGGGGTGCCACTGCACACCCAGCGCGAAAGGGTCACGCTCGCGCTCGATGGCTTGAATCATGCCGCCTTCATCATGCGCAGCGATGCGGATGCCGTCACCCAGCCGATCCACGGCCTGGCTGTGAAGGGCGTTGACCCGCATCGGCGTGGTTCCGGCCACATCCGCAAGAAGCGTGCGCGGCGTCACCCGAATCCGCTTGCGCGGCAGTATGGTGCGGTATCGCCGACTCGCGTGATACCGGGCATAGGCATCCTGATGCAGGGTTCCGCCAAGCGCCAGGTTGAGCATCTGAGCCCCTCGGCAGATACCGAGGATCGGCTTGTCCGCCTTCAGCGCCGCCAGAACCAGCGCGCGTTCCAGCGCATCGCGCTCCGGATCGCAGCGTGCGACCAGGACCAGTTCACCACCGTAGAGCTCGGGCGAGATATCGTCGCCCCCGCCAACGATCAACCCATCCACCGCTGCCAGGTCCGCAGGCCGCCCCGTGCCCCAGCGCACGCCCTTCCCGCCGGCGAGCCACAGATTGAATGCCACCAGCGGAAAGACGCGCCAACCGGACCGGGCGGATGTGGTCACGGCGATGCGGGGCCTCATCCCTGCCATATGCGCGCCGGCAACAGGGCCCGCGTCACGACACGCGGCCAGTCCCAGGGGGTTGTCGACATCGAGGCGCGATGGGCGCGCCAATCCGCCGCCAGTTGATCAACAAGACCGGGCCGCGCGGCAACGCGCTCAACCAGGCACCAGATATTCCAGATGCGATGCAACCCGCCGCCGGGCGCCTGAAGGTCGGTTTCGGGCAGCCGGTAGTGCCATGCGGGCCGGCCCTTCCTGTCCATCTCGCCAAGCACCTCTTGCACCAGTTCGGGCAGAAAGTAGGTCAGGAGCGGCAGCAAGTCGAGGCCGCGATTGCGGGTCGGGTTGTGGTGCAGATAGCAGCGCGCGAAGGTCTCCAGATCCTCAAAGCTCGAAAACGCGGCGATCTCATCGACATAGGCGCGCGGATGCGGGTCGACGAAGGGCAGCACCCGCCGCATCGGGTCCAGCGGGTCGACGAGGCGAAGCCAGTCTTCGAGCAGGGCATAGGCGCGGGACACCGGCACGACATGCTCTACACCCGCTCCGGCAAGCTCGACATTCAGATGCAGCCCGAATGCATACAGCGCCCCCTCCCGGCTGCCCTGGGCGCCTGCATCTCGCAGTGCTTCGAGCAGACGCCCGACCTCGCCGAGCCATGCCTGATCGAGCGGCGGCAGCACGATCTCGACAGGCACGACACTGCGCGACAGCTCCAGCGCCAGATCTCCGAACGGCGCTGCGGTATAGCGCTTGAGCGCGGTATCGAGCTCGACGCGCACATCCCCCGCCAGGGTGCCGCGCACCACCAGATCATGCGCGCTCTCCGTGCAGACCGCACCGCCCCAGATCCTTTGCACGACTTCTGCCGCCTGCGCCTCGTGCAGGCCGGAGAATTCGATCTCCACACCGACGCGCCGGGCGGCGCCGGCGCGTCCCGCGACATCGGGAAGCGGCCAGAAGCGGTCTTGCGGAATATGCTGTGTGATCCTGTCGGACATCGCCGCCATCCTGAAACGGCCTGAAACTTCCGACGGCGGTGGGGCGGGGGCAAGGCCCGCTGCGGGCAATGATCCGGTATGGGCGAGGAATTGCCGATGGTACCGCCTCCCCGACTTGAACGGGGGACCTCTGGATCCACAATCCAGCGCTCTAACCAACTGAGCTAAGGCGGCACTGCCGGCGAATTAGCGTTGCAGGCACATGATTGCAAGAGGGTTGTGCTTGAACGCGGCACACGCCACGCCTATTACGCACCTGCTTTGCACGGACCGTTAAGGATTGCGCGATGGGGATCGACAAGGAAAGCGATATCGAGGCCAATCTCCAGATCGGGCCGACGACCCTGGGTATGGTCCGGCTGTATGTCGAGGCGGAGGGCGGGATCGAGATCCCCCTCGACTTCGCCCCCGAGGAGGCCGAGGAGATCGCGGAAGAGCTGCGCATGGCCGCCGCAAGGGCGCGCGAGATCGCGAATGCACCCGCGGACGGCAGCAAGGGCCGGAAAAAACCTAGGCGCGATCGCTGAGACTGCCATCGGGGCGCAAGTGGCCGTGCCGGACCCCATGCAGACGCAGCGCGGCATGTCGGGCGAATTTTCGGATCAGTACGCGGCGCCGGGCCGCCGCGATGCGGTGTTCAGGCGCTTCGCGCACGATCTCGGCACCATAATCGTCGCCGATGATGAGCCCGGTCGCCTCCGGCAGCAGCTCGGCCGGAAAGCCCGGCCCCACTGCCCAGTAGAAGCGATCGCACCATTCCAGATACCCTTGCCATTTGCGGTCCGAGGCGAAGTCGGCGCGCGACGACTTGCATTCGATCACCCAGATTTCATCCTTCGGCCCCAGCGCCATGATGTCCACGCGCAGCCCCGGACGGGGGCTGAGCTCCTCGACGGTGACGAAGTCGTGGCCCAGAAGATGGCGGCACACCCCCCGCGCCAAGCGCCGCCCCGGCGCCAGCGCAGCGCCGGTGTCGTCTGGGTCGGCTGGGACGGGCTCGGACATGCGGTTGGTATGCCTGTGCGGGCGCCCCGGATCAAGAAGCAGGGTTGCTACACCGCCAACACGGCCCTATCTTTGCGGTTGGCGGGTTCTGCTCTTCGCGTGAGAGGCCCTTTTCCAGTGGCCGATACCAACTTCCGAGGGAGCTGGCTCTGACGGGGCCCTGGTCTCGTTATTCCGGCGCCCACCTGAACTTTCAGGCTCTCGGGAATTGTAACGCCTCCACGGTCGCTGCGGGCCCGCCACATTCGCACCAAGGCATTGCGAATCCAATGGAAAGCGCGGCATCCGCTGTCGTGCGTATCTGCTCGGCTCTCCGCTTCAGGCGCGGACCGGCGCGCCTGCTCCCTTCCGTCCCGTTGGACGGCGCACGGATGGCAGGGCAAAGACGGCCGAAGGCGAGGCGCGTACTCGGCTCGCCGAACCTGATCCGGGCCGGCAGTCCCGCGCCCTGCGCCTCAGCGGCGGACGGCCTGGGCAGCGCGGCTCCGAGCGGGGGGTGGAGTCAGCCCCTCACGCAATCGCGCGTGTCCATCAAGCAGACGCTTGCCGCCGGGATCGTCATCGGGTTGCTCGGCCATGCGCATCACCGAAATGGCGAACTGCACGCCGGCGAAGAGCAGCCCGTTGAAAAACACCAGCAGGAACAGTGCAAGGTACCCGCCCGACGTATTGAATATCAGGTGCTGCAGGTTGCCCACATTCGCCAGCAGCAGCATCGTCACGAAGGCGATGGAGATGCAGAATCCGATCAGGACCTGCTGGATGTACAGACGGACGAGTTTCGGCAAGCCGGACATGACAGCTCCTTTCGGTTCCAGCAAGCAACATAAGGCCCTCGGCGGGTGCGTCCAATGCCCCAAGGCGGGACGAAACCGCGCAGGCCGCCGAACCGAAGCGCGGATTTCCTCTTTCAAAACCGGCGATGTCCAATAGGATGACCGCGTTCGCGCCACGAAGCCGGGAAGGGATGGGATGAAGATTCGCTACCTGCACACGATGGTCCGCGTTCTGGACCTCGAAAAGACGAAGGCATTCTTCGAGTTGCTTGGGCTCGAGGAGACACGCCGCGTCGATGTCGAAGCCGGTCGCTTCACGCTGGTCTTCATGGCGCCCCCGGGTCAGCCCGAGTGCCCGGTTGAGCTGACCTGGAACTGGGACGGCGATGACGGCCTGCCATCAGACAGCCGCCATTTCGGGCATCTGGCCTACGAAGTCGAAGACATCTACGCGATGTGCCAGCATCTGCAGGACAACGGCGTCGTGATCAACCGGCCGCCGCGCGACGGTCGCATGGCATTCGTCCGTTCGCCGGACAACATCTCGGTGGAGTTGCTGCAGATGGGCACGGCGCAGCCGCCCCGGGAGCCCTGGACGAGCATGGAAAACACCGGTCACTGGTGAACCGGCGCGCCCATGCATCGCTTTTCAGGGCGTCGGGCATCAGGGCTGGCGCCAGTGGCGCTGAAGTTCCTGCGCCACGGTACGCTCGGCCGGGTCCCGACTGATCGCCAGTATCACCTCGCAGGCGAAACACACGTCTTCCGGATCCGGACGTTCGATTTCGCGCAGAACCCGAACCGCCCAAGCCAGCTGTTCGTCACGCTGGTCCGGATGGGTCGCGATCCTGCGGCTTTCATAGGGCGGTTCGGACATCAGGTTGCCCCGCTGGGCGTCCCGCGCGCGGCTGGAAACCGCTCCTGCCGGAGCGCCCTGAAAAGATGATATGAGAATACGCTTTTTAGGGCTTTGACGCCATCGAAAACAGTGGCCGACCGTGCCGAAACGCCGTATCGGCGGTAGTCGGCCGACAGGGGCAACAACCGCCAGCAACGAATTGCCGACACGCCGATCATGGGAACGGACACCCGCCATGCGGCACCACATAAGGCCTTGACGACACCGCACAGCATGCCGGTCAGACAATCGTCTTTGGGGAAGTCATGGACCCTGGCGGCGAAACCCGCACCATATGCAGGATTGCCTGCATCTTGGTGGAGCGGGTAGCGGGAATCGAACCCGCACTACCAGCTTGGAAGGCTGGGGCGCTACCATTACACCATACCCGCGCCGGCATCGTGCTAGACAAAGCCGGGGCAGGGGTCAAGCGGCATCGGCATGGCGCCAGACCCTTGGCACGCCCCGAACCCCGCGCTATCCGCTGCGCAAAGAGGAGCACGCATGTCATACCCCGTACCCAGCCCGAGCACCGACCGCCTGATCGTGGCGCTTGACCTTCCCGATGCCGTGCGGGGGGGTGAGCTGGCGCAGCGGCTCGGCGATACGGTTTCCTTCTACAAAATCGGACTCGGGATGCTGACCGGCGGCGGACTTGCGCTGGCGCGCGAGCTCAAGGATACGCACGGCAAGCGGATCTTTCTCGACCTCAAGCTGTTCGATATCGGCGCGACGGTGGAGGCGGCGGTGCGCGGGCTGGTCCAGTTCGCGCCCGACTTCCTGACGGTGCATGGCGACCCGTATGTCGTGGAGGCCGCAAGCCGCGCGGCCGCAGGCAGCGCGACGCGGATCCTGGCGGTGACGGTGCTGACCTCGCTCGACCGCGAGGATCTCGACGCGGCGCTGATCCGCCCCGGCGAGATGGGCCAGATCGTGTCGGAGCGCGCACGCCGGGCCCTGAATGCCGGGGCCGACGGGCTCATCGCCTCGCCGCAGGAAGTGGCGCGTTTGCGCGCCCTGCCGCAGGCAAGCGGCAAGCTGATCGTCACCCCCGGAGTACGCCCCGCCGGGGCGGCCGCCGGAGATCAGAAGCGAATCGCGACACCGGCGCAGGCATTGGCCGACGGCGCGGATCACATCGTGGTCGGGCGCCCGATCTGGCAGGCGGCCGATCCGCGCGCCGCAGCCCGCGACATACGCGCCCAGATGCCCTGACTTCGGCGGTCAGCCCTGATGTTCGGCGCCGATGCCGTCGAACATGGCGCGCAGATCCACGGTCGATTCGCGGCCGACGGCGTCGAAATGGGTGTCGAGCCAGCGCCGCGCCGTGGCCCGCCCGACATCGCGCAAATAACACAGAAAGGCCCATTGCGCGTTGAGCTTCGACGACGCGCCCAGCGGGTTGAGGCAATCCTCGTTGTGGATGATATGCACCCTCACCTGGCGGTATTCATCGGTGGACAGCTTGCCCTGCGCGATCAGACGGTCGACGAAATCGATGGCCCGCAACTCCTTCATCAGGCTGCCGTTGAAGCTGATCTCGTTGATCCGGTTGCGGATTTCCTGCGGGGTGCGCGGCACGCCCTTGCGTTCGATGGGGTTGATCTGCACGACGACGATGTCGTCGCTGCCGGTCTGTCCGTGAAACGGAAAGAGCGCCGGATTTCCCATGTAACCCCCGTCCCAGTAGGGAACGCCATCGATCACGACGGCCTGGTAGACATAGGGAAGGCAGGCCGAGGCCATCACCTTGTCGGCCGTCAGACGCTGGCGCGCGAACACCTTGACGCGCCCGGTCTCGACATTCGTGGCCGACACGTAAAGCTTGAAGGCCGTGCAGGCGCGCACCGCGTCGAAATCGATGCTGCTTTCGAGGATATCGCGCAGCGGATTCATGTTCATCGGATTGAGCTGATAGGGTGACGCGACCCGTGTCAGCAGATCCAGCGCATGAAAGGCCGGGGCGTTGTCGAGGCTCCAGTTGCCGAGGAAGGTATCGATCGGCGAACGCCGCAGCGGGCTGAGCGCGGCCGCGTCGCTCATGGCGCGCCAGAACTGATGCAGCGCGCGGCGCGCGCCCTCCGGCCCGTCGCGCGTGATGCCATCCGCCACCGCAACCGCGTTCATCGCCCCCGCCGATGTACCCGAAATCCCCGCGATCTCGAGCCGGCCATCCTCTAGGATCCGGTCGAGGACGCCCCATGTGAAGGCGCCGTGCGAGCCGCCCCCCTGCAATGCCAGATTCACAGCCTTGCGCGTTCTCGCCATTCCGACCTCCCCTACGCGCCCGGCCCGCAATCAATCGAGCCCGGCGGCGCCGCCGGGCTGAGCCGCAGATTGGCGCAAAGATCGCGCAGCGCGGTGCGCAGACCTTCCTCGATGACGGGATGATAATAGGGCATTTCCAGCATCGCCGGCACATCCAACCGCGCCTGCACCGCCCAGGCCAGCAGATGCGCGATATGCTCGGCGCGCGGCGCCACCATTTCGGCACCCAGAAACAGGCCCGTCGCGCATTCGCCATAGACGCGCAGCAGGCCGCGATTGACCCCCATGACGCGCGCCCGCCCCTGACCCTTGAAATCGACTTCACCGACACAGAACTCGCAACCGCTGCGGGACAGTTCGGCATGGGACCGTCCCACCGTTGCGATATTCGGATCGGTGAAGACCACGCCCAGCGGAGCGCGCCGACGCCCCACAAGCACATGGGGATAGCGCGCGGCGTTCTCGCCGGCGATGCGCCCGTCATCTGCCGCCTCATGCAAAAGCGGGATCCGGTTGGAGGCGTCGCCGGCGACGAAGATATGGCTATCGCCCGCGCGCATGGTCAGCGGATCGAAGACCGGCACCCCGTCCGCGTCGAGCTTGAGCCCAGCCTTGCCGATATCGAGGCCATCGACATTGGGCCGCCGCCCGGTGGCCGCCAGCAGGTAATCGAACCGTTCCTCGCGCTGCGCGCCGTCCTGCGCGAAACGCACGACCACCGCATCACCGTCACGGCGGATCTGCTGCACATCGGCATCCGGATCGAAGGGCAGGCCATCGCCGATCGCCGCCGCGGCGGCATCGCGCACCTTCGGGTCGCTCAGCGGTCCGATGCCGCCACCCTTGCCGAACAGGCGCACCCGCACACCAAGCCGGGCCAGCGCCTGCCCCAGCTCCAGCCCGATGACGCCACCCCCGAAGACCGCAACCGAGCCCGGCAGATCCGTCCAGTCGAAAAGATCATCATTGACGACGAGCCTGTCGCCGGCTGCCTCGAACGGCCCCGGCCAGACAGGGCGCGAGCCCGTCGCGATGACGATGCGCTCCGCCCGGATGATACGGCCGTCATCCAGCTGCAGCCGGTGCGGATCGACGAAACGCGCGGTGCCCTCGAAGCGATGCGCCGGGTCGAAGCCCTCGACCGCCTCGCGCACAAACCCGACGAAGCGGTCACGCTCGCGGCGCACCCGGTCCATGACCTCACGCCCGTCGATTCGCGGCCCGCCATCGGCGTGCACGCCGAACATCCCGGCGGTACGGATATCTTCGGCACGCTCGGCCGCCGCGATCAGCAGCTTGGACGGCATGCACCCGACCCGCGCACAGGTCGTCCCGTAGGCCCCTCCCTCGATCAGCGCGACACGGTCCGTCACCTCCCGCGCCTTGCGATATGCCCCCATTCCGGCCGTGCCGGCGCCGATGATCGCGATCTCAACGTCAATCTCGTCCATGTCACTCTCGCAGCCAGTCTCGCACATCTTCCGGCATAGCAGGAAACAGCGCCTTGGGAACAGCGCGCGGCGCTCAAGCTGGAAACGCCGGCCATCGGGCGCTACCTTCGAGAAGACGGAGTCCGCATGCCGCAAGCCGAAGACGTTATCGATGACATGTCGCGCCCTGCCCCCGAGGCCAGCAACGGCGCACGCTGGCACCTGATCTCGGACGCTGTCATGGGTGGGCGTTCCGCCGGCGAAATGCGGCGCATGCAGGTTGCGGGGCACGCGGCGATGCGCCTGCGCGGCGAGGTCAGCCTGCAAAACAACGGCGGTTTTCTGCAGATGGCGCTCGACCTGTCCGCCGATGGCGGGCCCGTCGATGCGCGCGGCTGGGGCGGCATCGCGCTGGACGTCTTCGGCAATGGCGCAGTCTACAACCTGCACCTGCGCACGACCGATGCAACCCGCCCATGGCAATCCTATCGGCACAGCATCGAAGCGCCGGCGCAGTGGCGACGGGTGGAACTGCCTTTCGCGGAGTTTGTCGCGCACCGTATCGACGTGCCATTGCGCACCGACCGGCTGCGCCGCATCGGGGTGGTGGCGATCGGGCGCGAATTCGAGGCCGACATCGCGGTGCGCGCCCTGCGCTTCATCGCCTGAGCCGCTTGACGCGATCCCGATGGGCGGCGCAAATCAAACGCCACCGCGTGGCGCGCCCACCGCGACCGCCAGCCAGTTGAAAGGAGCCGGCCCTCCATGCCCAACCCGCTGCACGACGCCCTTTTCGCCCCGCTTGCCGGTCGCGCGGCAGCGCTGCTTCATCTGCCGGATGGCGGTCGAATCAGCGGCGACGGCTTTGCGCGGATGATCGCGCGATCGGCCAATGCGCTCGATGCCTCGGGGTTGAAACCGGGGGACCGGCTCGCGGCGCAGATCCCGAAATCGCCCGAGGCGCTTGCGGTCTACGGCGCCGCGGTGGCGGCGGGTGTGATCTTCCTGCCGCTCAATACCGCCTACACCGCCGAAGAGGTCGCCTATTTCATCGACGATTCCGGCGCGTCGCTGTTGCTCGCCGATCCCGAGAACGCACAGATGCTGACCCCCATCGCACGGCGAAGCGGCGCCCGGTTGATGACCCTGGGCGCCGACGGGACCGGCAGTTTCGCCGAGCTGGCCGCCGCACAGCCCGAGACATTCGCGGCGGTTGCGCGCAGCCCGGACGACCTTGCGGCGCTGCTCTACACCTCCGGCACGACGGGGCGATCAAAGGGGGCGATGCTGACACAGCGCAACCTGCTGTCCAATGCAGAGGTCCTGGTACGAAGCTGGGGCTTCGGGCCGAACGACACGCTGCTGCACGCACTGCCGATATTCCACACGCACGGGCTGTTCGTGGCCACCAATGTCAGCCTTCTGTCGGGCGGCAGCATGATCCTGCTGCCCGGATTCGACATTGACGCGGTGATCGGGGCCCTGCCGCGCGCGACCGCGATGATGGGGGTGCCGACGTTCTACACGCGCCTTCTGTCGGATGCGCGCTTCGACCGTGATCTTGTCGGGCATATGCGGCTGTTCGTGTCGGGATCGGCGCCGCTGCTCGCGCAGACGCATGACGCGTTCGCGGCACGAACGGGGCACCGGATCCTTGAACGCTATGGCATGACCGAAACGAACATGAACACGTCCAACCCGCTGGACGGCGAGCGCCGCGCCGGAACCGTCGGTCATGCGCTCGACGGCATCACCGTGCGGATCACCGACCCGGACAGCGCGGCCGAAC
>CAZMBT010000056.1:0-10943 GCA_964564395.1 uncultured Alkalilacustris sp. | reverse complement strand
CGTTCCCAACATCACTTTCGGCCCCGCCATGTGCAAGGCGATCCGCCCGCATGTGCGCACGGTGATGGACGTGCATCTGATGATCGCGCCGGTCGATCCCTATATCGAGGCCTTCGCCGGGGCGGGCGCCGACATCATCACCGCCCATCTCGAGGCCGGCCCGCATATCCACCGCACGCTGCAGGCGATCCGCGCCAGCGGCGCGAAGGCCGGGCTCGCGCTCAACCCGGGCACCGGGATCGAGCCGGTCGCGCATCTGCTCGACATGATCGATCTCGTCTGCGTCATGACGGTCAATCCCGGCTTCGGCGGGCAGGCCTTCATCGAAAGCCAGCTCGCCAAGATCGCGTCGCTGCGCGCCATGATCGGCGACCGCCCGATCCATATCGAGGTCGATGGCGGCGTCACCGCCGAAACCGCGCCGCGCGTGGCCAAGGCCGGGGCGGATGTGCTCGTCGCCGGGTCGGCGGTGTTCAGGGGCGGCTCGGTTGACGCGCCGCATGTCTATGGCGACAACATCCGCACCATCCGTCGCGCCGCCGAGGGGGCCGTGGGCCGCATGGCCTGAGCGGCGGCCAGCAAAGGAGTGACGCCAATGGCCCTGGAACAAACCCCGATCTGCGATTTCGGCTGGACGCCGGAGGATTTCGCCCTGCCCGCCACGGACGGGCGCAGCTACAGCCTCGAGGAGATCCGCGGCGAGAACGGCACGGTGGTGATGTTCATCTGCAATCACTGCCCCTATGTGCTCGGGGTGCTCGACCGGCTGATCGCCGATGCGCGCGAGCTGCAGGAGATGGGCATCGGCGTCGCCGCCATCTGCGCGAATGACGCGACGACCCATCCCGACGACAGCTTCGAGAACATGGCCCGCATGGCGCGCGAGCACGGCTTTCCGTTCCCCTATCTGCACGATGAAAGCCAGGCTGTCGCCCGCGAATGGGGCGCGGCCTGCACGCCGGACTTCTTCGGCTTCAACGCGGCGTTGGAGCTGCAGTATCGCGGCCGGCTCGACGATGCCGGCAAGGGCGCGGCCGGGCCCGACACACGGCGCGAACTGGTCGCCGCGATGCGCATGATGCGCGAGACCGGCGAAGGCCCGCGTGAACAGACCCCGTCCATGGGCTGTTCGATCAAGTGGAAGGCGGCGTGACGGCGGCGATCTTCGATCTGGACGGAACGCTCGTCGACAGCGCCCCGGATATCCACAGCGTCGCCAATGCCGTGCTCGCCGAACACGGGCATGGCGCCATCACGCTTGCGCAGACGGTCGCGTTCATCGGCAACGGGTCGGAGGTCTTCGTCACGCGCATGATGCAGGCCGTCGGGCTGCCGGCGCAATCGCCGCTGTTCTCGCAGCTTCATGACGCGTTTCTGGATCGTTACGAGCGGACCTTCGAGCTTTCTCGCCCCTTCCCCGGGGTCGAGGATCAATTGCGCACGCTGGGCGCCGCGGGCTGGCGGCTTGGGCTGTGCACGAACAAACCCGCCGCGCCGACGCAGGCTCTGCTCGACCATCTGGACCTGGCGCAGCATTTCGAGGCCATCATCTGCGGCGATACGTTGCGCGTGCGCAAGCCCGACCCCGCGCCGCTGCGTCACGCTGCCACAGCACTGGGCGCCGGTCGCGCGGTCTATGTCGGCGACAGCGAGGTCGATTCCCGGACAGCCCGCGCCGCCGCCATGCCTTTCGCCCTGTTCACGCGCGGCTACCGCAACGCGCCTGTGGCGGACATCGCCCATGACGTCGCCTTCGAGGATTTCGGCACCCTGAAACCGCTTCTGGAACGGCTCTTCGACGCGCAATCGGGCGACAGATTATATTCATGACTTGATATATATATCTCATCGCGTATATCCCGCCCGATAAGCGCCCGCCGGCGCCGCAGGAGTCTCGCGATGCTGCACCGTCTGTTTCCGGTCTTCGAATGGGGCCGCGGCTATGACCGCGAGGCCTTCACCAATGACCTTGTCGCCGCGATCGTGGTGACCATCATGCTGATCCCGCAGGGCATGGCCTATGCCATGCTCGCGGGGTTGCCGCCCGAGGCCGGACTCTACGGGGCCATGGTGCCGCTGCTGATCTATGCGCTGCTGGGCACCTCGCGCCCGCTAGCGGTCGGCCCGGTGGCGGTGGTCGCGCTGATGACCGCTGCGGCGGCGGGGGATGTCGCGGGGCCCGGCAGCCAGGGCTACCACCTCGCCGCGCTGGTGCTGGCGTTCCTGTCGGGCGCGATGCTTCTGGCGCTGGGGGTGCTGCGACTCGGGTTTCTGGCCAATTTCCTGAGCCATCCGGTGATATCGGGCTTCATCACCGCCGCCGGCATCCTGATCGCGGGCAGCCAGCTGCGCCACCTGACCGGCATCGAAGTCAGCGGCAAGACCCTGCCCGAGCTGCTGCACACGCTGATGCAGGACATTGAAGGGCTGCACTGGCCGACGCTGCTGCTCAGCGCGTTGGTGCTGGCTTTCCTGTTCTGGTCGCGCAAGGGGCTCGCGCCGCTTCTGATGCGTGCCGGGCTGTCGCACAAGGCCGCGGGCCTCATCTCCAAGGGGGCGCTGCTGGTCGCGGTGGCCGGGTCCACGCTGGCGGTTGCGCTTCTGGATCTGGCGGCGGCGGGGGTGCCCATCGTGGGCGAGATCCCGCGCGGCATGCCCGCGCTGTCGCTGCCGCTGTCCGACTGGCCGATGATGCAGGCACTGATGGTGCCCGCGCTGATGATCGCAATCGTCGGCTATGTCGAGTCCATGTCGATCGCGCAGACCCTCGCGGCGCGCAGACGCCAGCGGGTTGACGCCAACCGCGAACTGGTCGCGCTGGGCGCCGCCAATCTGGGCGCGGCCACAACCTCGGCGATGCCGGTCACCGGCGGGCTGTCGCGCTCCATCGTCAATTTCGACGCCGGGGCGCGCACGCCGGCCGCCGGTGCGATGACGGCGTTCGGGGTCGGGCTTTCGCTGCTGCTGTTCACGCCGCTTCTGCATTTCCTGCCCAATGCCACGCTTGCCGCGATCATCATCGTGGCGGTCGCGGGCCTGCTGGATTTCGGAACCCTGCCGCGCACCTGGCGCTATTCGCGCGCCGACGGCACCGCGATGGCGGCAACCATCGCGGTGACGCTGCTGATGGGGGTGGAACCGGGCCTGATGGCGGGTGTCGGGCTGTCGCTCATGCTGCATCTGTACCGCACCTCGCGCCCGCATGTGGCGATCGTCGGCCAGGTGCCGGGGACCGAGCATTTCCGCAACATCGAGCGGCACGCGGTGGTCACGGTGCCCGATACCGTCTCGATCCGTATCGACGAAAGCCTGTACTTCCCGAATGCGCGGTTTCTGGAGGATTGCGTGATGGGCCAGGTCGCCGGCAAGCCCGAGCTGCGCAACGTCGTGCTGATGTTTCCGGCGGTCAACGATGTCGACGCCTCGGCCCTCGAAAGCCTTGAGGGCATCAACCGCATGCTCGCCGAGGCGGGTGTGACGCTGCACCTGTCCGAGGTGAAGGGGCCGGTGATGGACCGTCTGCGGCGCAGCCATTTCCTGCAGGAGTTGACAGGCGATGTTTTCCTGACACAGCACGATGCCATGCGCGCGCTGGCGCCGGATCTGACGGCCGACACCTCGCGCGCGCAGCGGCGTGAAACGCTGCGCGCCGAGCCCGCGGCGGCTCAGACCACGGCGTCCTCGCGATAGGGTTGCCCGGCACTGATACGACCGTATTCCAGCGGCGTCAGATCCAGCGTCTGGTACCGCCCCGTGAGCAGCCGCTCGGCCAGCCCGCGCCCCAGCGCCGGGGCTTGCTGCAGCCCGTGGCCCGAAAAACCGGTCAGAAGATGCAGCCCGGCAACATCGGGATGCGGCCCGACGATCGCGTTCTGATCGAACAGGTTGTAATCGTAATGCCCGACCCAGAAACGCATCACCTTCACAGCGTCGAAACCCGGCGCGCGCGCATAGAGCCGCGGCCAGATAATTTCCTCGAACTGTTCGTGGTCGGGCTCGAAGTCATCGATGGCGACGGCCGCGTCGTCCTGCGGCACGGTCGCTGTGATCCAGTGGTCGCGCTCGGGGCGCAGGTAGAAGCCGGTATGATCGACCAGAAGCGGCGCCTCGGGATAGCGTGCATTGGGTGCGTCGATCACGAAGACGGTGCGCTTGCGCGCCTCCACCGGCACCGAGAGCCCGGCGGTCTGTAGCAGCGCCGGCGTCCCGGTGCCCGCGGCGACGACCACCGCCCCGGCCGCGCAGCGCGTCCCGTCCTGGAGCTGCACGCCCGCCACCTGCCCGTTGCGCAGCTCCAGCCCGGCGACGCGCGCGGCCTCGAAGCGTGCCCCTTGCGCGCGCGCAGCATCGCGCAACCCGTTGAGAAGGCCCATATTGTCGAACCAGCCTTCGTCGCGCGGTCCGAAAGCGCCCAGCACGACATCGTCGAGCTGCATCCAGCCAAAGCGCCGCGCCAGCGCCTTGGGGGTCAGGAGCTCGGTGTGCGCCCCCTCGGCGCGTTGCATCTGCGCAGCGTCGCGCATCGTCGCCGCCGCAGTCTCGCTGCCCGCGAGGAACAGATAACCGTTCTCCTGCAAGCCCAGCGACCCGCCTGCGGCGCCCGCGCCGACATGTTCGGCGAAATCGCGGATGAAACCGATGCCGAAACGCGAGATCCGGACATTGAGCGGCGTGGTGAACTGCTGGCGCACCGATGCCACCGACAGCGCCGTCGCGGCGCGGGCATATGTCGGATCCGCCTCGCAGACCCGCACACGCAGCCTCGGCCGCAGGCGGGTCAGCCAGAAGGCGGCCGACGCCCCCATCACCCCGCCGCCAATGATCACGACATCGTCAGACTGCATCATGCCCCTCCGATTGCCCGGACCCTGTTACCATTTCCAGACAGGGTGAAAAGATGATATGCTCATGTCTCGACAATGCCCCCGCGTCGTGGCCTAATCGATTCGTAGCATACGAAAGGTTCCTTGGTTGCGGGATTTGAATATTGGATGACGACGAGCGAGATCTGGACGACTCAGATTCCGCCGCGCAACCGGTGTTCGCAGCGGGGCTCGCGCGTGGCGCCAGACCCGTATTCATCCCGGACTGGCCCGACGCCCCGGCCGTTCTGCGTCATCTGGACCGGGTGCTCGGCGCCGCCGATATCGATGAACTCTGGCACCTGCACACCAGCGTCATGCGCGATTACGGCTTCGACCGGCTGCTTTATGGCGTAACGCGCTACCTCGATGAAGCGGAGTTCATCAACCTCGACGACACCTTCATCCTGTCGAACCTGCCGAAACGCTATCTCGACATCTTCTTTCGCCAGAATCTGTACCGCAACGCGCCGATGCTGCTCTGGGCGCTGAACAACTCGGGCTGCCGGAGCTGGCGGCATGTGCAGGAACAATACCGCAACGGCGAGATGCCGCCTGCACAGATGCGCGTGGTGGACATCAATCGCAGTTTCGGCATCACCGCCGGATACACGATCAGTTTCAACGACATGGCCCTGCGCACCAAGGGCGCGATCGGGCTGTGCGCGCAACGCGATCTGACACAGGACGATGTCGACCGGGTCTGGCGCCTGCATGGCCGGGATATCCTGGTGATCAACACCCTGACGCATCTGCGCATCACCTCGATGCCGCAGTGCCGCTCCAGCCGGGCGCTGACAGCGCGCCAGCGCGAGGTGCTCGAATGGGTCGGTCACGGAAAGACGATTCAGGATATCGCCACGATCATGGGCCTGACGCCGGGCACCATCGAAAAACACCTCAGGCTGGCCCGGCGAACCCTGAACGTGGACAGCACCCCGCAGGCGCTGCTCAAGGCGAGCCTGCAAAACCAGATCTACACCGCGCCCCGGCAGCCATGATCGGGCATGCCTCGGGCCTGCAAGCTCACAATTGCCGCAGGGTAAGGTTTTCCACACTTTTAACGTGTTGCGCAGAATGCGACAGTCAAGGCGTTCCGTGAGTGGTGGTCTTATGACCAGGGAACAGCGTCCGCCCGTCGCCCGCAATACCGGGGGGCGGGTGGATGCACCGGGAAACCGGACCTGCGGGAGGGGGTCGTATACTCAGGCCGCGCCGACCGCACATTCGGGTGTCGCGTTCTCATCCCCAATCTGGCGTGGCATCCGGATGGGAAACGGTGCAGCCTCACGGCTGCACCGTTTTTCAGTTCCGTAGGTCGGATCGGCCGCAGCGCGCTTGTGCGCACAGCGGCCGCGAAGCATGGGGCGTCAGAGAATCAGCCTTCCAGCGTCTTCGCGACTTCGGCGGCGAAGTCCTCTTCCTTCTTCTCGATCCCCTCGCCCACGGCGAGTCGCACGAAGCCGGTGATCTC
Organism: uncultured Alkalilacustris sp.; assembly: GCA_964564395.1. GTDB lineage: Bacteria > Pseudomonadota > Alphaproteobacteria > Rhodobacterales > Rhodobacteraceae > Alkalilacustris. Next base: position 4,607 of record CAZMBT010000056.1, on the reverse strand, counting down.
GGCGCCCGCCTCGGCGGCGGCCTCGGCGACCGTCAGATCCGGGTTGATCACGAACTTCTGCCCCAGCAGCGTGACCTCCTCGAAGAACTTCTTCATGCGCCCTTCGATCATCTTCTCGATGACCTGCTCGGGCTTGCCGGAGTCGCGCGCCTGCTCGGTCAGAACCGTCTTCTCGCGCTCCACCAGCGCCGGGTCCAGATCGTCGGGGCCCAGCGAGGACGGGCTGGTCGCGGCGACATGCATCGCCACCTGACGGGCGAAATCCGCATTCGCGCCCTTGACCGCCACCAGAACGCCGATCTTGCCCAGCCCGTCCGCAGCCGCGTTGTGCACATAGGAGGCGACGGTGTCGCCCTGCAGCCGGCGCATGCGGCGCAGGCTCATGTTCTCGCCGATCTTGGCGATGGCGTCGGTCAGCGCGCCCTCGACCGGCTTGCCGCCCAGATCGGCCTTCAGCAGGGCATCGAGATCATCGGCCTTCATCGCCGCCTGCGTGATGCTGCGCACGAGGGTCTGGAATTCGGCGTTCTTGGCGACAAAGTCGGTTTCCGAATTGACCTCGACGGCCACGCCCTGACCGCCATCGACGGCCACCCCGATCAGCCCCTCGGCCGCGGTGCGGCCCGACTTCTTCGCGGCCTTGGACAGACCCTTGGCACGCAGCCAGTCCTGCGCAGCCTGCATGTCCCCGTCACATTCCTGCAACGCCTTCTTGGCGTCCATCATCCCTGCGCCCGTGCTCTCGCGCAGTTCCTTCACCATGCTCGCACTGATTGCCATAGCGGCTCTCCTGATTAGCTGTAATGCACCTGTCGGGACGGCCCGCCCGCAGGCGCGCCGTCCGCCGGCCCGGCGATGGCGGCGCGATCAGCCCTGCGCCGGCGCCTGCGCGTCGCTCGCGGTTTCGGCCGTGTTCTCGTCGGGCGTGTCTTCGGCCGGCGCCTCTTCCAGTGCGCCCAGATCGACGCCGGCAGCCCCCATCTGCGCGGTCATCCCGTCCAGCGCCGCGCGGCTTGCCAGGTCGGTGTAGAGCGCGATGGCCCGCGCCGCATCGTCATTGCCGGGGATGATGAAATCGATGCCGTCGGGCGAGCAGTTCGTGTCCACCACGGCAACGACCGGAATGCCGAGCTTCTGCGCCTCCTTGACGGCCAGTTCTTCCTTCTTGACGTCCACCACGAAGAGCAGATCGGGAACGCCGCCCATGTCGCGGATACCGCCCAGGCTGGCCTGCAGCTTGGCCTGCTCGCGCTCCATGCCGAGACGCTCCTTCTTGGTCAGACCCTCGGCGCCGCCTTCCAGACGCTCATCGAGCGCCTTGAGCCGCGAAATGGACTGGCTGACCGTCTTCCAGTTGGTCAGCGTACCGCCCAGCCAGCGGTGATTCATGTAATACTGCGCGCTGCGCTCGGCGGCCTCGGCGATCGGCTTCGACGCCTGCCGCTTGGTGCCCACGAACAGGATGCGCCCGCCCTTGGCGACGGTTTCGCGCACCGCATTGAGCGCGGCGTCCAGCATCGGCACGGTCTGCGTCAGATCGATGATATGGATGCCGTTGCGGTCGCCATAGATGAAGGGGCTCATCTTCGGGTTCCAGCGCTGTGTCTGGTGACCGTAATGCACGCCAGCTTCGAGGAGCTGACGCATGGAGAATTCGGGAAGCGCCATGCCTTCTTTCCTTTCCGGTTTGACCCTCGGCGGAGCATTTAGGGCTGTCGCCCAACCGGTGGACCGGCAGGGATTTCTCCCCCGTCGGCCCGACTCCGCCTGTGAAGTGCCTGCCCCTTAGCGCGATCGCGCGCGCGGCACAAGCCCATACCACCTTGCACCCCCGTACCACCTTGCACCGCTCCGCGCGCCGGGCCAGTCTGCGCGCATGGTACCGCCGCCCTTCCCCTTGCCGGGTTTCGCCCCCGACCCGGCGTTGCCGGTCCGCCGCAGCGATGCGGTCGCTGCGGCGCAGCGCGCCGGGCAGGCCCTCGTCGCGCTCGAATCGACGGTGATCACCCATGGTCTGCCGTATCCGCGCAACCTGCAGATCGCGCAGGCCATGGAGGAGGCCGTGCACGCCCGTGGCGCCGTGCCCGCCACCATTGCGGTGCTCGACGGCGAAATCCATGTCGGGCTGACGCGCGCGCAGCTCGAACGGCTCGCTGCGGGCGACCTGGCCAAGCTGTCGAGCGCGGACCTCGCAGCCTGCCTCGCCACCGGGGGCAGCGGTGGCACCACCGTGGCCGCGACGCTGATCTGCGCCGACCTCGCCGGTATCGCGGTGTTCGCGACCGGCGGGATCGGTGGCGTGCATCGCGAGGCGCAAAGCAGTTTCGACATCTCGGCCGATCTGCCGACGCTGGCGGCGCGACCGCTCACGGTGGTTGCGGCGGGGGCCAAGGCCATTCTCGACCTGCCCGCGACGCTTGAGGTTCTGGAGACGCTGGGCGTACCGGTGATCGCCCTTGGCCAGGACGATTTTCCCGCCTTCTGGTCGCGCGAGTCGGGCCTGCCCGCGCCGCTGCGCGCCGACAGCCCCGCCGAAGTCGCCGCGATGCACGCCATGCGCCGCCGGCTGGGCCTGCCCGGCGGGCAGTTGCTCGCCAACCCCATCCCCGCGCAGGCCCAGATCCCGCTGGCACAGCTCGCGCCGCTGATCGAACGCGCCGTGGCCGATGCCGGGGCCCGCGGAATCAGCGCCAAGGCGGTGACGCCGTTCCTGCTGGACCGGCTTGCGCGCGATACGGATGGCGCAACCATCGAGTCCAACATCGCCCTGCTGCAGCACAATGCCGCGACGGGCGCCGAAATCGCCATTGCGCTGAAGACCGCGCACCAGCCCTGACCGGGCGATTGCGGTCAACCCGCCGCATGCCTATTGTCAGCGCGGTTTCAGCCATGGGCGGAGTGCATGAAGGACCCTGAACACAGCGAACACGCAACGCGCAAGCGCGGTATTTTCGCGCGGTTGCGGGCCAACTTCTTCACCGGACTTATCGCCATCGCGCCGGTCGGCCTGACGCTCTGGCTGATCTGGGCGACGATCGGCCTCATCGACAGCTGGGTGCTGCCCTTCGTGCCCGCTCGGTACCGCCCGATGGAATATCTGGGGCTCGATATTCCGGGTCTCGGGGTGCTGATCTTCCTTGTCTTCACCGTTCTGGTGGGGTGGCTGGCGAAGGGTCTGATCGGACGCACCGTCATGCATTGGGGCGAAAGCATCGTCGCGCGCATGCCGGTGGTGCGATCGGTCTACAACGGCGTGAAGCAGATCGCCGAAACCGTCTTCGCACAATCGGCAACCAGCTTCGACCGCGCCTGCCTGATCGAGTATCCGCGTCGGGGCATCTGGGCGGTGGCCTTCATCTCGACCTCCGCGAAGGGCGAGATCGACACGCGGATCCCGCGCGACGAACGCCTTGTCAGCGTGTTCCTGCCCACGACCCCGAACCCGACTTCGGGCTTCCTGCTGTTTCTGCCCGCCTCGGAGGTCATCGAACTCGACATGGGGGTGGAGGACGCCGCCAAGCTCGTGATCTCGGCCGGGCTGGTCTATCCCAACGGGCAGGCCCCCGCCGCGCCAAGCAAGCTGATGGACTGACCGCGCACGCCACGGCGGGCGGCGGTTCCGCGTCCGGGCTCAGTCCCGGCCCGCGCGCGCCTGCACAAAGCGCATGACCTCGGCATCGGCGCCGTGCAGATGCAGGTCGTTATGACCCGCTTCGGACTTGACGACCAGCTCGGCGCCGCCGGACAGCGCCTCGGCCACGCGTTCGCCGTGCTGCGGCGGGACGATGCTGTCGCGCGCACCGTGGATGACCAGCGCCGGCGCGGTGACCTCCATCGCAGCCGAGCGGACCGGCCAGCGATTATGCGGCAGCAGATTGACGGGCGGAAGGAACGGGTAGAGATCGCGCGCCAGCTCATAGGTGCTGGTGAACGGCGATTCGAGTACCACCCCCGCAACCGGCACCTCGGCTGCGAGATGCACCGCCACCGCCGCACCCAGCGACATCCCGAACACGAGCGGGCGCGGCTGCTGCGGCGATTGAGTCGCGACATGGTCGTAAAGCGTACGGGCCGCGGCCATGATCGTGTCCTGTCCGGGCCGCCCCGGCGCACCATTGGCGCCCGGATAGTTCAGGATTGCAATGCCGTACCCGGCCTCGACGAGCGGTGCGCCGCGCATGACCCCCTGCATGAGCTGGCCGGCATTTCCCACAAAGAGCAGAACGGTGGGACGCCCCGCATCGGCCGGGACGCTCCATGCGAGAACCGGCCCGCGCGGACCGTCAAGCTCGGTCAGTTCGATACCGGGCAGCCCGCCGGGAGAGCGCACATCCTCGCCGTGCAGGAAGGGGTAGATCGCCGGCCGGCTTGTCAGCAGCATCACCCCGAGAAGGACGCCATAAGCCAGCAACGCCAGCCCCAGATACCGCGCGAGGCGCCAGGCGACCTGCGGCAGATCCGCGCCACCGGCCATCACCGCCTCCACGGCACGGCCCGGGACGACGGGCTACATCGCGGTCCAACCGCCATCGAGGCTGATCGTGGTGCCGGTGATCTGCGCGGCGGCGTCGGAACACAGGAACACCGCCGTACCGCCGATCTGTTCG
>CAZMBT010000055.1:0-10983 GCA_964564395.1 uncultured Alkalilacustris sp. | reverse complement strand
GCTCCGGCCCGCCGGCATAGCCGATGCGCCAGCCGGTCATCGCATAGGCCTTGGATACACCGTTCACGGTCAGCGTGCGTTCATAGAGCGCCGGCGCGACTTGCGCCGGAGTGCAGAACTCGAATTCGCCGTAAACCAGATGCTCATACATGTCATCGGACATCACCCAGACATGCGGGTGCCGTTCCAGCACGGCGGTCAGGGCCTGCAGTTCCTGCCAGCTGTAGCCCGCGCCGGTCGGGTTGGACGGCGAGTTGAAGATCAGCCATTTGGTGCGCGGCGTGATCGCGGCTTCTAGCTGCGCAGGCGTCATCTTGAAGCCTGTCTCGATCCCCGCCTCGACGATCACCGGCTCGCCCCCCGCCAACAGGACCATGTCAGGATAGCTGACCCAGTACGGGGCGGGCACGATGACCTCATCACCGGGGTTCAGCGTGGCCATGAGCGCATTGTAGAGCACCTGCTTGCCCCCGGTACCCACGGTGATCTGTGCGGCAGTGTAGTCCAGCGCGTTGTCACGCTTGAACTTCGCGCAAATCGCTTCTTTCAGCTCGGGGATACCGTCCACCGCGGTGTACTTGGTCTGCCCGGCATCGAGCGCGCGCTTGGCGGCGGCCTTGATGTTGTCGGGCGTGTCGAAGTCGGGCTCGCCGGCGCCGAGGCCGATCACGTCGCGCCCCGCGGCCTTGAGCTCACGCGCCTTGTTGGTCACTGCAATCGTGGGTGACGGCTTGACGCGTTCCAGTGTCGCGGACAGGAAGGACATGTCGTGCTCCGGTTTGAATTCGCACCCTTGTTGTTCTAGGCTTCCGCCTGACCACGTTCAAGCCATATCACCGAAGCTGGAGGCAACGCCGCATGAGCGATCAGGGAGAAAACGACTGGTTCAGCGAAGACGCCGCCACTTTCGGTGATCGCATGGCCGCCGCGCGCGAAGCCGCTGGGATGAGTCAGGCCGAACTGGCGCGCCGGCTCGGCGTGAAGATCAAGACGGTCATGGGCTGGGAGCAGGACACCTCGGAACCGCGCGCGAACAAGCTACAGATGCTGGCCGGGCTGCTGAACGTGTCGATCACATGGCTTCTGACCGGCGAGGGCGACGGGGTCGAACCGCCGAGCGAGGAGTCCGCACTGGCGCATGACGCCTCCGTGGTGATGACCGAAATGCGCCAGCTGCGCGGCGAGATGGGGCGCCTCAACGATCGGCTCGGGCGCCTTGAAAAGCGCCTGCGCACGATACTGAAGGAAGCCGTGTGATGCGTGATACGATCGCGCGGCGCCTGCGCATCCGGGCCTGGCGGCGGGGCACCAAGGAGATGGACCTCATCCTCGGGCCCTATGCCGACGCGTATCTGGATCACATGGACGCCGAGGCGCTGAGCCGATTCGAGGCCCTGATGGAAGAGAATGACCAGGATCTCTATCAATGGGTGAGCGGCGCCCGCATCGCGCCGGAACGGCATGCGGCCCTGATTGCCGAGATCGCGCGCCATGCGCGTGATCGGCTTGCCGGATCTCGCGACGTCCGCACAATTTAACCCGTTGTTTTCAATTGCACGCCACTCTGCCCGAAAGCGAAGACTTGCGGGCGGAGTATGGACATGGATACGCAGCTGGAGATGGCGCAGGCAGAACCGCCGGAAACCCTTGAGGGGTATCTGAACCAGCTCGCGCTGGTGGAACGCCTTCACAGGCTGATGCTGGACGTGATCAAGGACGAATTCGAGCGCCTCGGTATCCTCGAGATCAACCCGGTGCAGGCGCTGCTGCTCTACAATATCGGCGACAACGTCGTGACCGCCGGTGAGCTGAAATCCCGCGGCTACTATCAGGGATCGAATGTTTCCTACAATCTGAAGAAGCTGGTCGAGACGGGGCACATGCACCATCAGCGCTGCCAGGCGGATCGGCGCGCAGTGCGCGTGCGACTGACAGACCGGGGCCAGAAGACACGCGCCATCCTGTGCGAATTGTTCGAGCGCCACGCCGACGGCCTGGAACGCGCCGGTCTCATCCGCGCCGAAGACCTGGACGACTGCAACCACACCCTGCGCCGGATCGAACGCTTCTGGTCGGACAGGATACGCTACATATACTGAGATCGGGTCCGGCGCTGCCCGGGCATGGCTTTCCAGCTCTGCGGAAACCGGTCCACTCGGCACAGCCCGCGCGCTGCGACCGGTCCGCCCGGAGCTTGCGATGTCCTTACAGGGTTGCATCCCGCCCATACCGCGCATATCTCGAAGCGCGAGAGGCTGGCGTGGGCGAGCGCCTTGCGAACCCGGTCAGGTCCGGAAGGAAGCAGCCGCAGCGAGTCACGCTCGGGTCGCGTTTCAGCCTCTCACCCCTCCCGGCCGAATGTCACTGCTGACCGGATGAATCGCCGTGCTCGCATCGTCGCCAACCGATATGGTTCACAGAACATTTTGCGATGTCTGGCGACTGCGCTACCAAGACGCTCGGGAGGAGAGCGTCATGTTCGATGCTGAGCATCACCGCATGCTCGAAGGGATCAAAGGCAAGCTGCACGGATACGCCTATGCCCTTGCACGCGATCGGGATCAGGCCGCCGACCTGACACAGGAATGCATCCTCCGGGCGATCGGCAGCCGCAACGTCCCGCGCGAACAGCGTGCCTTTCGCAGCTGGCTTTTCCGAATCCTTCGCAATCTCTGGATAGACCGCCTGCGCGCGCGCGACCGGCGTGCCGAATCGCACTGCGACCCCGACCAGAACATGGCGCGCGCACAAGCCTCGGGTGCCCCCCGCATGATGGAAGACGTCGTCGTGAACCATCTTGCGGTGCGACAGGCCTTCGTCAAACTCAGCAAGGATCACCGGGACGTTCTGGCTCTGGTCGATATTGGCGGCTTCAGTTATCAGGAGGTCTCCGTCCTTCTCGATATTCCGCAAGGTACTGTCATGAGCCGGATCAGCAGAGCCAGACTGGCACTTGCCGCGCTTCTCTCGGACGGGCAGGTCACATCCCTTGACGTCGCGCGAGGGCGATCCCGAGATGGCTGAGCAGGACATTCCGCCCGAGATCCTCAGCGCCTATGTGGATGGCGAAGCGTCGTCCGACGACGCCGCCTGGGTCGCGCGGCGCGCGGCTTCCGACCCGCGCATCGCCCGCCAGATCGCGGGAATGCAGGCACTCCGGGCCGGAATCGGTTCGCTGGAACAGGATGTGATCCTGCTGCACGGCGCGCCGAAACCTGCCCGGCGCCGATTGCCGCGCGCCGCCGCCATGGCTGCAGCGGCGCTTCTGGGGGTGGCGCTCGCAGGTGGCGGATGGTGGCTGGGGTCGCAGGCGCCGACCTCGGACCCGGATACCGTGCTCTCGAACCTGATCGCACACTATGATGGCTGGGCCGATACGCAGATCTCGCAACTGCAACCCACCGGCGGCGCGTCGGCAGACACCGCCGCCTTGATGCGGGCGACCGGGCTGGTGCTGGTGCATGAGGAGGTGATCGCACTGCCCGGCGGCGGCACGGCACAGCATTCCGGCTTTCTGGGCGAGAACGGGTGCCGCGTCAGCGTATTCAGACATTCCGGGCAGGATGACGTCAATGCGCCGGCCAACATCACACTGCTGGGGCGGGACGATCTGCTCAAGGCACAATGGAAGGTCGAGCGGGATCACTACGTCATCGTCGCCCGAAACATGGACAGTGTGCGCTTCGCGACCATCGCTCAGTCCATACGCACGGCCTCCGAAGCCCAATGGGCGCGCGATTCAGAACTGATCGTCGCGCTTGAGGGGGCCAGACAGCGCTGCGTGACCTGAGGGGCGACATCTCACGGGCCCGTGAATTTTTTTGATCGGGACGGAATAATCCGGCCTGCCCTGTCGTCTTTCCCTGCGACACGGCGCCGCATGCGCTGTGGTGTCGCGTGCCGGTGCTGCCGTCGCGTGATCGTGAAAAGGGAGGAGTGACAGCATGACCAGAAAGACCGAACGCGGACTCGTCGAACTTTATCACGAGGATCCGGATCGCGCGGACGAGCTCGTCTTCGGGCGCAAGGCGGGGCCGAATCGCCGCGGCTTCCTGCGCGGTGCCGGGCTGGCGACCATGGGCGCGGCCGTTGGCGCCACGATCCCCTTCCACAACAACATGCCGGCCGGGCTCATCCCCTCGGCACTGGCGGATTCGCTCGAGGATTTCGAGATCGAGGGCAAGCATCCGGGGCTTACCGTGCTCAACGACCGCCCGGTGAACGCGGAAACACCGCCGCATCTGCTCGATGACGATGTTACCCCCAACGACATTCACTTCATCCGCAACAATGGCGCCATGCCGCAGCCGATGTCCAAGGAGGACTGGAGCCTGACCATCGACGGCGAGGTCGAGGAGGAGCTGGAACTGAGCTGGGACCAGCTCATCAACGATTTCGAGCATGTGACGCTTCGGCTGCAGCTCGAATGCGGCGGCAACGGCCGCGCCGCTTTCAACCCCTCGCCAAGCGGCAACCAGTGGACCGTGGGCGCGATCGGCAACTCGGAATGGACCGGCGTGCGGCTCAAGGACATCCTCGAGCGCGCCGGGCTGAAGCCGAGCGCCACATATACGGGCCATTTCGGCTACGACCCGCACCTGTCGGGCGACCCCGACCGCGAGGCGATCTCGCGTGGCGGCCCGATCGCCAAGATGATGGACCCGCATACCATCGTCGCCTTCGCCATGAATGGCGAGGACATCCCCGTCGCCAACGGCTACCCGGTGCGTCTCGTCGCGCCAGGTTGGCCCGGATCGGTGTCACAGAAATGGCTCACCCGGATCTGGGTGCGCGACCGCGAACATGACGGGGCCGGCATGACGGGCCTCAGCTACCGCGTACCGCGCTACCCGGTGGCGCCCGGTACCGAGGTTCCGCACGAGGACATGGAGGTGATGGGCAGCATGATCGTGAAATCGATCATCTCCTATCCCGAGGCCGGCACGGAGGTCGATGCCGGGCGCCCCTTTGAGGTGCGTGGCCAGGCCTGGGCAGGGGACGACCATGTCACCGCGATGGAAGTCTCGCTCGACTTCGGCGTCACCTGGCAGACGGCGGAACTGTCCGACCCGCCGAACCGCTACAGCTGGCAGCGCTGGCGCGCACAGGTCACGCCGCCGATGCAGGGCTACTACGAGATCTGGGCACGAGCCACGGACAGCAACGGCAAGAAGCAACCGATGGTGGTGCCGGGCTGGAACCCGCGCGGCTATCTGAACAATGTCTGCCATCGCATCCACGTGACCGCGGTCTGAGGACGAAGGAGATACGACCGAAAATGCGCATTGCATTCCCGATTGGCGGGGCGGCCCTGGCCGCCCTGCTCGCCCTTCCGGCCGCAGCCGTGGCGGAAGAGGACAATCCCTTCGCCCCATTGCCGAAAGCTGAGGGCGTGGAAGACGTCGCGTCGCACTGCGCCGCCTGCCATTCGGCGCGGACCTTCATTCACCTGAACCAGAGCCGCGACTGGTGGGATGACACCATCGACCGGATGAAGAGCGATCACGGCATGTGGGAACTCGACGCCGAGACGCGCACGTCCATCCTCGACTATATGGAGGCCAATCTCGGGCCCGAGTCGGATTGACGTGCCGGCGCCGGAATGGCCTGTGCCACGAAAAGGGGCGGCTGAAATCTCAGCCGCCCCTGTTTCATGATCGGAACCGCGTGCCGGCGCCGGTCTGGTATCATCCGGCGATCAGCATCGCCTCATGGCGCTTCAGGCTGGGGCGGGCGGACGGCCCATAGGCATCCTCATCCCTGTCGAGTTGCGGGAACAGCGCGATCACCTCGGCGCGCGCCGCTTCGTCCAGCGTGTTCAGCCCCCAGCTGCCGGGGTGGAAGCTCTCGGTCGGCAGCCCCTCGGAATAGATCACCTCATGCTGATCGAAGAGCAGGTGGAAATACACCACCGTATCGCCGTCCAATTCCTGCGTGATGGTGTCCCCATTCACCAGATGCCGCGCGGGCACCAGCGCCTCGTCGAAGCCGAAGGACGCCTCCAGCTGCCCGCCGGTCACCATGACCCGATGCTGCGGCGACACCAGCAGATCGCGGACCGGCGCGCCGGCGCCCAGCGCGCCGGCGGAGATACGGATCGGCGCGCTGGCCGGGTTGCGCTCAACCTCGCCGCCGCCGATCCAGCGCAGCGGCTGGTAGCCATGATCGCGGGTCAGGACACGATCGCCGACCCGCAGATCCTCGACCGCGACATCGCCGCGATCGGTCATGATCAGTGTGCCCTCGGCAAAGCAGACGAAGACGATATTGCCGTCGTCGTCGATCCTGATCAGCCCCGGCACCTTGCCCGAGGCTTCGGGTTCGTCAGGGAACAGTACGAATTGCTCCCCATCGACCTCGATCACCGTGGCGATCAGCGGCTCGTCGGGGTCGCGCCCCTCGAATGCGCCGCCGTTGGACTGGGACAGCGATGGCGTTCCCTTCACCTCACCGCTGGCGATGGTCTTGAACTCCTGCCAGGTTTCGCCGCCATCGAGCGTGACCTCGGTGTTGGGGTCGATCTCACCGTTCGGGTCGAGCGCGAGATCCCCATCATCGCCCTTGGCGCGGAACCCGAGCGTGACTTCGCCGAGCTGCTGGCTCTTGGTCTGGAACTGAAAGAAATTCTGTGTCTTGCCGGCCTGAAAACCCGAAGCCGCCGTGAACCAGAAGACGCCGCCGCCCTGATCGTCGCTGTTTGCCTGATCGTCGTTGTTGTCCACCATGTCATATACCCTTCCGACGCACCACGCGTCCCGCACCACGACGGTGCAGTGATACGCTCAAACTATGCTGCAAGGCGCGTGTGACCAAGAAGAATCGGGATTCTGCGCCCGATAGCGGCCAGTCCGTGAATAATCCGCCCCGGCCGGCCGGGGTCGTTTCCGGAACCGCACCTTTTCGCCGTCTGTATCCGCGTCCATACTCGCCATCCGATTCGGAATCGCCGTCTGCGAGGAGTGTGCCGCACCGTGCCTGATGACGCCATCCACAACGATCGTCCCGCTTACCGGGTGCTGGCGCGCAAGTATCGCCCCGAGACCTTCGCCGACCTGATCGGACAGGAAGCGATGGTGCGCACCCTGCGCAACGCCTTCTCCGCCGACCGCATCGCACATGCCTTCATCCTGACCGGAATCCGCGGCACCGGAAAGACGACCACGGCCCGGATCATCGCCAAGGGGCTGAACTGCATCGGGCCCGACGGCCAGGGCACCCCGACAACCGAACCGTGCGGCCAGTGCGAACATTGCCGCGCCATCGCCGAGGGCCGCCATGTGGATGTGATGGAGATGGATGCGGCCAGCCGAACCGGCGTGGACGACATCCGCGAGATCATCGACGCGGTCGCCTATCGCGCAGCCAGCGCGCGCTACAAGATCTATATCATCGACGAAGTTCACATGCTGTCGCGCAATGCGTTCAACGCGCTCCTGAAGACGCTGGAGGAACCGCCCGAGCATGTGAAGTTCATCTTTGCCACCACCGAGATCCGCAAGGTGCCGGTGACGGTGATGTCGCGCTGTCAGCGTTTCGACCTGCGGCGCATCGAGCCCGAGGTGATGATCGCGCATCTGGGACGCATCGCCAGCGCCGAGGATGCCGCCATCAGCCATGACGCGCTGGCGCTGATCACCCGCGCCGCCGAGGGGTCGGTGCGCGACGCCATGAGTCTGATGGATCAGGCGATCGCGCCGGGGGCGGACGAAGTATCGGCCGACGATGTCCGCGCCATGCTGGGGCTCGCCGATCGCGGACGCGTGCTCGATCTGTTCGATGCCGTGATGTCGGGCGACGCGGCGGGCGCGCTCGCCGAGTTGTCAGCGCAGTATGCCGAGGGCGCCGACCCGATGGCGGTGCTGCGCGACCTTGCAGAGATCACGCACTGGATCAGTGTCATCCAGGTGACACCCGCCGCCGCAGACGACCCGACGGTCGGACCCGATGAACGCAGCCGCGGCATGGCCGCCGCCGAGCGACTTGCCATGCGCAGCCTGTCGCGCATGTGGCAGATGCTGTTGAAGGCGCTCGAGGAAGTCGCGCATGCACCGAACGCGATGATGGCAGCCGAGATGGCGATCATACGGCTGACCCATGTGGCCGAGCTGCCCAGCCCCGAGGAAGCCATCCGCGCCCTGCAATCCAGCCCTGCCCCGCCACCCGGCGCACCCTCGCCCTCCGGTCCGGGCGGGCCGGCAACCCAGCCGACTGGCGATGGGGCGTCAGCCACGCAGGCCACGGCACCCGGAATGCCGGAGAGCCGGGGCGACGGCGGCGCGCAGCCCCGCGCCGCCGCGGCCCCGGCCCCGCAGGCCCTGAGTGCGCTGGCGGACTACCCGCAATTCGAGTCGGTCGTGGAGTTGATCCGGGCGCGCCGCGATATCACCCTGCTCGTCGAGGTGGAGACCCATGTGCGCCTCGCGCGCTACAGCCCGGGCCGGATCGAGTTCGAACCGACGCAGGATGCGCCACGCGATCTGGCCGCGCGGCTGGCGCAACGACTGCAGCAATGGACAGGCGCGCGCTGGGGAGTATCGGTCGTCGCGACCGGCGGGGCGCCGACGATCGCCGAGGCCCGTATCGCGACAGAAGAACGGCAGCGCGGCGAGGCTCACGAGGCCCCTCTGATCCGTGCCGTGTTCGAGGCCTTTCCCGACGCCGAAATTGCTGCCATACGGTCGACGGACACCCTCACCGAGGCGGCCGCCACCGAGGCGCTGCCCGAAGTGGAGGATGAATGGGACCCCTTCGAGGAAGACTGACCGAAAGGATGACGAGATGATCAAGGGATTGGGCGGCATCGGTGACATGGGCAAGATGATGAAGACCGCCCAGGAGATGCAGACGAAGATGGCCGAGCTTCAGGAAGAGCTGAAGACGATGACCGTCACGGGGGAATCGGGCGCCGGCCTCGTCAAGACCACCGCGACCGCCAAGGGCGAACTCGTCGGGCTGGACATCGACCCGTCGATCTTCAACGCCGAGGAAAAGGAAGTGGTCGAGGATCTGATCCTCGCCGCGGTCAAGGAGGCGCAGGCCCGCGCGGCCGAACGCAGCCAGGAAGAAATGCGCAAACTGACCGAGAGCATGGGGCTTCCGGCGGACATGAAGCTGCCATTCTGAGGCCGGTTTGTCCGACACGCCGCGCGAAATCGAGACGCTGATCGACATGATGGCGAGGTTGCCGGGGCTCGGGCCGCGCTCGGCCCGGCGCGCCGTGCTGCATCTGGTCAAGAAGCGCGACCCCCTGATGCGCCCGCTGTCACAGGCGATGCAGGCTGTGGCCGAGAATGCCCGCGACTGCGGGACCTGCGGCAACATCGCCACGACGCCGATCTGCGGCATCTGCGCCAATCCCGATCGCGCCACCGGCACGCTGTGCGTGGTCGAGGAAGTGTCCGATCTGTGGGCGCTGGAACGCGGCGGCGCCTTCGGCGGGCGCTACCATGTCCTGGGCGGCACGCTGTCCGCGCTCGACTCGGTGGGTCCGGAAGAACTGCGCATTCCCGAACTGGCGCAACGCGTGCATGACGAAGCGATCACCGAGGTGATCCTGGCCCTGAACGCCACCGTGGATGGCCAGACCACCGCGCATTACATCGCCGAGACGCTGGAACCGACCGGGGTTCGGGTAACATCGCTGGCCCAGGGCGTGCCCATCGGCGGCGAACTCGATTATCTTGATGACGGCACGATTCAGGCCGCGCTGCGCGCGCGCAAGGGCTTTTGAGATGAGATCGCCGATCCCTCTCGCAGGCACGTCTCGCAACCGCCGTCTGCGTGGCGGCCGCACCCGTCGCGATGACCCGTAGCACCGACATCCTTCGCCGGCTGGCCCGCCTTGCCCAGCCCTTGTTGCGGCGTCCGGACCATCTGCAGGTCGCGGCGCTGTGCATGCGCCGGCGCGGCAACCGGCGCGAGGTGCTGCTGATCAGCACGCGCAGGTCGGGGCGCTGGACGCTGCCCAAGGGCTGGCCGATGACGAATCGCAGCCTCGCGGAGGCCGCGCTGCAGGAAGCCTGGGAGGAGGCCGGCGTCACCGGCGAGGTCGCGCCGCACAGCATCGGCTGCTTTCACTACCGCAAGGGTGGAGGCGGCAATTTCGGTATCCGCTGCAGGGTCGAGGTCTTCCCGATCGAAATCACCGGACAGGCCGAGGATTTCCCCGAAGCCGGACAACGCCGGCGCAAATGGGTCCGCCCGTCGCGCGCCGCGCGGATGGTGCATGAACACGAACTGCGCGCACTGCTACAGCGACTGCAGGACTCGTAAGCCCCGGCCTCCTTCCTTCGGCTCGGAGCGGGGACAAACGGCAAGGCCGCGATGTAGCGGCATGTATTCGATCGCGCGCGCGTTGCACCGACCGGCAGGATCGTCCCTTGTCGGCTTCGGGTATTGCGTGTAGGCGGCGCTGTGTAACAGTTCCATGACGATGGCTGCCTTGCGTGAGTAACGACCCCGACACCCGCCAGATCAAGACACTGGACAAGGATCTGGGCCGGCTCGGTCGCCTTGAAGCAGCGACCATGTATGTCTCGCGCCCGCTCATCGCACCCGGGCTGGCGCTGATCTTCGTCGTCGTGGTTGGGCTGGCGGCGTCCGCCTTCGTCGGCACCGACCCAAGGGGGATCGTGGTGATCGCCGCGGCCGTCTTCGGGGCCTACATGGCGCTGAATATCGGCGCGAACGACGTCGCCAACAACATGGCCCCGGCCGTCGGCGCGCGCGCACTGACCATGGCGAATGCGCTGGTCATTGCCGCGCTTTGCGAGACGGCGGGCGCCCTGCTGGCCGGTGGCGACGTCGTGGGCACGGTGTCGCGCGGGATCATTGCACCCGCGGCGGTGGCCGAAACCAACACCTTCATCCGCGCGATGATGGCGGCACTGATCGCGGCGGCGCTGTGGATCAATCTGGCCACCTGGGTCGGCGCGCCGGTCTCGACGACGCATTCGGTCGTCGGCGGGGTGATGGGCGCGGGCA
>CAZMBT010000054.1:0-11021 GCA_964564395.1 uncultured Alkalilacustris sp. | reverse complement strand
GGACAACACAGGAGTTCGCCATGTCCAGCTACACGATGTCCCTCGCGCCGGTAAGCGACGAGGCCGCCGATCCCGAACAGAAGCGCCTGTTCGACGAGGCGAAGGCCGGTGCCGGGATGGTGCCGAACATGTATCGCACCATGGTCAATTCGCCCGGGCTGATGGAAACCTACGCCAAGGGCTACGCGCTGTTTCGCGGTTCCGGGCAGTTTCTACCCGCCGAGCAGGAAACCGTCTTCCTGACCATCAGCCGCGAGAATGGCTGCGACTACTGTGTGGCGGCGCATACGATGCTGTCGCTCAACAAATCGGGCGTATCGAAGGCGGATACCGAGGCGCTGCGCACCGGCAAGACGCTGCCCGATGCCAGGCTCGACGCGCTCAGCCGCTTCACAGCGCATATGGTACAGACGCGCGGCCGCCCCACCCCCGAGGCGGTGGAGGACTTCAAGGCGGCGGGCTACTCGGACCGGCATGTTCTGGAGATCATTCTGGCGTTGGCCGTCAAGACGCTGTCGAATTACAGCAATCACATCGCCCGCCACGAGGTGGACGAGGTGTTCGCCGCGCACAAGGTCTGAGCGCGGCCTCCCGTCACCGGCGGGGTATGAGGAACTGTTGCGGCGGCGCGTCCCGATACGGGCGCGCCGCCGTTTCGTGTGGCCGGTCGCCGGCCGGGAGGACGACGCATGTTTGAACGCATCCTGATCGCGAACCGTGGTGAAATTGCCTGCCGTGTGATCGACACGGCGCGCCGCATGGGCATCGCCACAATCGCGGTGTATTCCGACGCCGATGCCGAGGCCCGCCATGTGCTCATGGCCGACGAGGCGGTGCATATCGGCGCCTCGGCCCCGGCGCAGAGCTATCTGCGCGGCGATGCGCTGATCGAGATCGCGCTGGCAATGGGCGCGCAGGCGATCCATCCCGGCTATGGCTTCCTCAGCGAGAACCCCGATTTCGTCGCCGAGGTGGAGGCGGCGGGGCTGGTCTTCATCGGCCCGTCGGCGCAGGCGATCCGGGCCATGGGACTCAAGGATGCCGCGAAGAAGCTGATGCACGATGCCGGCGTTCCCGTGGTGCCTGGCTACCACGGCGACAATCAGGATCCCGAGCACCTGGCCGGCGCTGCCGACGCCATCGGCTATCCGGTGCTGATCAAGGCGGTGGCGGGCGGCGGCGGCAAGGGCATGCGCAAGGTCACGCGGCCCGAGGACTTCGCCGAAGCGGTCGAGAGCGCGCGCTCGGAGGCGCGCGGCGCGTTCGGCAACGATGCGCTCCTGATCGAGAAATTCGTCGAGACGCCGCGCCATATCGAGGTTCAGGTCTTTGGTGACGGCACCCGTGCCGTTTATCTCTTCGAGCGCGACTGTTCGTTGCAGCGCCGCCACCAGAAGGTGATCGAGGAGGCGCCGGCGCCCGGCATGACACGGCAGATGCGCGCCGAGATGGGCGCCGCCGCGGTCCGCGCGGCCGAGGCCATCGGCTATGCCGGGGCGGGCACGGTGGAATTCATCGTGGATGCCAGTGACGGGCTGCGCCCCGATCGTTTCTGGTTCATGGAGATGAACACCCGGCTGCAGGTTGAGCACCCGGTGACCGAGGCGGTGACGGGGCTGGATCTGGTGGAGTGGCAACTGCGCATCGCCGCCGGCGAACCCTTGCCTGCGCGTCAGGAGGATCTGCGCCTCGAGGGGCATGCCTTCGAGGCGCGGCTCTATGCCGAGGATGTGCCCGCGGGCTTTCTTCCGGCAACCGGGCGGCTGACGCATCTGGCGTTCCCGCCCGATGTGCGCGCCGACAGCGGCGTGCGTGCAGGCGACGAGATCAGCCCCTTCTATGACCCGATGATCGCCAAGATCGTGGTGCACGGACCGACGCGGGCGGTGGCGCTCAACCGGCTGCATGCCGCCTTGCAGGGCACCGAGGTGGCGGGCAGCGTGACCAATCTGACTTTCCTGCGTCGCCTGTCGCGCCATGCTGATTTCGTCGCAGGGCGGGTCGATACCGGGCTGATCGAGCGGTCGCTGGACGAACTGGCGGCGCCGATAACGCCCTGCACGCGCACCCGCGCGCTGGCCGCGCTCGCCGCGCTGGGCCTTGGTGACGGCGATGGGGGGGACGACCCGCTCGAGGGGTTCACCCTGTGGCAGCCGCTGCGCCGGTCGGTGCGCCTGCAGGGGGTCGACGATCTGTTCGATGCGCGAATTCTGGTACAGGGGCCGGGGCGCTACCACGTGGTGATGGGGGCGGACGGGCAGGAGGGTGCCGTGGCGGCCGAGCATCTGGTGATGCGCGCCGCCGGGCGATGGCGCGTCGACGAGGCGCCGCTGCCTGCCCGCGTGCGCGCCGTGCGTGACGACGCCACGGTGACGGTGTTTTTCGGCGATGCCTACGGCTTCGAGGTCGTGGACCCGCTGGAACGCGCCGCCGAGGCGGCTGCGGGCGACAATGTGATTGCGGCCCCGATGCCCGGAATGGTCAAGTCCGTGGCTGTCGCGCCGGGTCAGACGGTCGCGGCGGGTGACCGGTTGGCGGTTCTGGAGGCGATGAAGATGGAGCACAGCCTGACCGCATGGCGTGACGGTGTGGTGGATGAGGTGCTGGCCGCAGCCGGCATGCAGGTTGCGGCGGGCGACGCGCTGATCGCCCTGCGCCCGCAGGAGGATCCGGAATGACCGGGCCGTCGCTGCGGTTGCATCATTGCGCGCAGGCGCGGTCCTTTCGGGTGCTGTGGCTTCTGCACGAGATCGGCGCGCCCTTCGAGCTGGTGCATCACTCGCTGCTCGACCGGTCGTTGCGCGGGCCGGACTACATGGCGCTGTCACCGGCCGGGCGGGTGCCGGCGCTGGAGATCGACGGGCACGCCATGTTCGAGTCGGGCGCGATCGCGGAGTATCTGTGCGAGACCCGCGCGCCCGAGCTCGGTCGCGCGCCGGGCGAGGCGGGGCGGGCCGCCTTTCTGGAATGGCTGCATTTCGCCGAAACCATCGGGCAGCATGTCGCCAACCTGACGCAGCACCATATCGTGCTGCGCGAGGCGTGGATGCGCTCGCCCACCGTGATGCGGTTGGAGGCACGGCGCCTCGCGGTGACTTTGAGCGCGGTCGCGCAGGCTGTGCACGGGCGTGACTGGCTGCTTGGCGAGCGTTTCTCGGCCGCCGATGTGGCGGTCGGCTATGGTGTCGATATCGGGCGGCGATTCGTGGATATCGGCGCGATCGACGGGCTGACGGCGTATCATCGGCGGCTCTGCGCGCGCCCGGCCTATCGCCGCGCCGCCGAACAGGACGGCCCGCCGGAAATCTACACGCGCGACTTCTACGAGGTGCCCGATGGCTGATGCGGTCGAGATATTCGAGGTCGGTCCGCGGGACGGGCTGCAGAACGAGGCAAGGCCGATTCCCGCGGCCGAGAAGATCGCCCTGATCGACATGCTGTCGCGCGCGGGGTTTCGCCGCATCGAGGCGGCGAGTTTCGTAAGCCCGACCCGCGTGCCGCAGATGGCCGACGGGGCCGAGGTTCTGGCCGGGATCCGGCGCGCGCCCGGGGTGCGCTACGCCGCCCTGACGCCCAACATGAAAGGCTACAGCCGGGCCAGGGCGGCCGGGGCGGATGAGGTGGCGATATTCGCCTCGGCGTCCGAAGGCTTTTCGCGCGCCAACATCAATGCGAGCATCGCGGAAAGCCTCGAGCGGTTCGCGCCGGTCGCGCAGGCGGCGGCGCGCGATGGCGTGCCCCTGCGCGGGTATGTCTCCTGCGTCACGGATTGCCCCTATGACGGCGCGGTGGCGCCCGATGCGGTGGCACGCGTCGCGCGGGCGCTGCGCGAGATGGGGTGCTACGAAATCTCGCTGGGTGACACGCTGGGGCGCGCCACGCCCGAGCGCATCGCGCCGATGCTGACGGCGGTGCTGGAGGTCGTGCCGGCGACCATGCTGGCCGGGCATTACCACGCGACCGGGGGGCGTGCGCTCGACAATATCGCGGTGTCGCTGGAGCACGGTCTGCGCGTCTTCGACGCCGCCGTGGGGGGGCTGGGGGGCTGCCCCTTCGCGCCGGGGGCAGCCGGCAATGTCGCGACCGAGGATGTGGTTGCGGCGCTGGCCGCGCGGGGCCATGACACCGGACTGGATAGTGAGGTTCTGGCGCGCGCCGCGGCGATGGCCCGGCAGATGCGCGGTCGGGAGGGATGACGCATGACACTTTATGAGACGCTCGAGACACGGACCGACGACCGCGGTGTCACAACGGTCACGCTGAACCGCGCCGACAAGCACAATGCGATGTCGGCCGCGATGATGGACGATCTGCACGCCGCTGCGCAGCGGCTTGGCCGCGATCCCGCGGTGCGCGTGGTCGTGCTGACCGGTGCCGGGGAAAGCTTCTGCGCCGGGGGCGATCTGGAGTGGATGCGCGCGCAGATGGAGGCCGACGGGCCGCAGCGCGCTCGCGAGGCCCGTCGCCTGGCCGAGATGCTGGGCGCGCTCAACACGCTGCCCAAGCCGCTGATCGGGCGCGTGCAGGGCCAGGCCTTCGGCGGCGGTCTGGGGCTCATATCGGTGTGCGATGTCGCTGTCGCGGCGGATACGGCGCGCTTCGGGCTCACGGAGACCCGCCTCGGCCTGATACCGGCCACCATCGGCCCTTACGTGCTGGCGCGCATGGGCGAGGCGAAGGCGCGTCGGATCTTCATGTCGGCGCGGCGCTTCGACGCGGCCGAGGCGGTCGCGCTGGACCTGCTGGCACGAGCGGTGCCCGCCGCGATGCTGGACGATGCGGTCGAAGCCGAGATCAAGCCATACCTTGCAACCGCGCCCGGCGCCGTGGCCGAAGCGAAGCGGCTGGTGCGCGCGCTCGGCCCGCGCATCGACGACGCCGTCATTGCCGAGACCATCGAGGCGCTGACCACGCGCTGGGAAAGCGATGAGGCCGCCGAGGGTGTGGCCGCCTTCTTTTCGCGGCGCAAACCGCGCTGGGCTGACGGCGGCTGACGGGATCCTTTCCGCGCCCTCGACGCGGGGGTGTACCCTGCGGATTGCGGGCGGCTCCGGTTGACCCACCCGGCCGGCGGGAGTAGATCACCCTCAAGCTGTCGCAATCAGGGCGCAGGCGCGCCGAAGGAG
Source organism: uncultured Alkalilacustris sp. (assembly GCA_964564395.1). Classification (GTDB taxonomy): domain Bacteria; phylum Pseudomonadota; class Alphaproteobacteria; order Rhodobacterales; family Rhodobacteraceae; genus Alkalilacustris. The sequence continues at coordinate 5,895 of CAZMBT010000054.1, read as the reverse complement.
CCTTCAGTGGATGATCTACTCCGGGACTATCTGCCGATCCTCATCTTTCTCGGGCTGGCGATCGCGCTGGGCCTGATCCTGCTGCTTGCGGCCGTGGTGCTGGCCGTGCGCAACCCGGACCCCGAAAAGGTCTCGGCCTATGAATGCGGGTTCAACGCCTTCGACGATGCGCGGATGAAATTCGACGTGCGCTTCTATCTCGTGGCGATTCTGTTCATCATCTTCGATCTGGAAATCGCCTTCCTGTTCCCCTGGGCCGTGGCCTTTGGAGGGCTATCTGATGTGGCGTTCTGGTCGATGATGGTGTTTCTCGCCATCCTGACCGTCGGCTTCGTCTATGAATGGAAGAAGGGAGCTCTGGAATGGGAGTGAGCACCTCGGCAAACACCGCCGGCGCCGACCGCGAGGTCGCCACCCAGACCCTGAACCGCGAACTTCAGGACAAGGGCTATCTGCTGACCGCGACGGAGGACATCATCAACTGGGCGCGTACCGGCAGTCTGCACTGGATGACCTTCGGACTCGCCTGCTGCGCGGTGGAGATGATGCAGACCTCGATGCCGCGCTACGATGTGGAGCGCTTCGGGACCGCGCCACGCGCATCGCCGCGCCAGTCGGACCTGATGATCGTGGCGGGCACGCTGACCAACAAGATGGCGCCGGCGTTGCGCAAGGTCTACGATCAGATGCCCGAGCCGCGCTATGTCATCTCGATGGGGTCCTGCGCCAATGGCGGCGGCTATTACCATTACAGCTACAGCGTTGTGCGCGGCTGCGACCGTATCGTCCCGGTCGATATCTATGTGCCCGGCTGCCCACCCACCGCGGAAGCGCTGCTGTACGGCATCCTGCAACTGCAGCGCCGCATCCGCCGTACCGGCACCATCACCCGCTGAGGAGGCGCAGCCATGACCCAGGCGCTGGAGGATCTGGCGACCCATATCGAGAGCCGTCGCGCCGATGCGTTGCGCGACTGGCACATCGCCCATGGTGAACTGACGCTGGAGGCCGGGCTGTCCGATGTGCACGGCCTGATCGGTTTTCTGAAGAGCGATCGCACCTGCGGCTTTTCGACGCTGGTCGATATCACCGCCGTCGATCATCCCGAGCGGCGTCGCCGCTTCGACGTGGTGTGGCATTTCCTGTCGATGTATCAAAATCACCGTGTCCGCGTGAAGGCGCAGGTGCGCGAGTCGGACATGGTCCCGTCCATCACCGACATTCACCCCTGTGCCGGCTGGTTCGAACGCGAAGTCTTCGACATGTTCGGGCTGCTGTTTTCCGGGCACCCGGATCTGCGGCGCATCCTTACCGATTACGGGTTTCGCGGCTATCCGCTGCGCAAGGACTTCCCGACCACGGGGTATACCGAGGTGCGTTATGACGAGGTTGCCAAGCGCGTCGTCTACGAGCCCGTCAAGCTGGTGCAGGAGTACCGTCAGTTCGATTTCATGTCGCCCTGGGAAGGGGCCGGGCAGATCCTGCCGGGGGACGACAAGGCCGAGGAGTCCGCGAAATGATGGACGGTGCGAAGGGGTTTCAGGACGCCCAGACCGGCGAGCAGCGAATCCGCAACTTCAACCTGAATTTCGGCCCGCAGCACCCTGCGGCGCACGGGGTGTTGCGGCTTGTGCTGGAGCTGGACGGCGAGATCGTCGAGCGCTGCGATCCGCATATCGGGCTGCTGCATCGCGGCACCGAGAAGCTGATGGAGAGCCGCACCTACCTGCAGAACCTGCCCTATCTCGACCGGCTGGATTATGTCGCGCCGATGAATCAGGAGCATGCCTGGTGCCTCGCGATCGAGCGGCTGACCGGGACCGAGGTGCCGCGGCGCGCGCAGCTCATCCGGGTGCTGTTTTCCGAGATCGGGCGCATCCTGTCGCATCTGCTCAACGTGACCACGCAGGCGATGGATGTCGGTGCGCTCACCCCGCCGCTGTGGGGCTTCGAGGAGCGCGAGAAGCTCATGGTCTTCTATGAACGCGCCTGCGGGGCGCGGCTGCACGCGGCCTATTTCCGCCCCGGCGGCGTGCATCAGGATCTGCCGCCCGAGCTGCTCGACGATATCGACGCCTGGGCCGATCATTTTCCCAACGTGCTCGACGATCTCGACGGGCTGCTCACCGACAACCGCATCTTCAAGCAGCGCAACGCCGATATCGGCGTTGTCAGCGAACAGGACATCCTCGATTGGGGCTTTTCGGGGGTGATGGTGCGCGGCTCGGGGCTCGCCTGGGATCTGCGCCGGTCGCAGCCCTACGAGTGCTATGACGAGTTCGAATTCCAGATCCCGGTGGGCAAGCACGGCGACTGTTACGACCGGTATCTCGTGCGCATGGCCGAAATGCGCGAGTCGACGAAGATCATCAAGCAGGCCACGGCAAAGCTTCGCAACGAGCCCGGCGAGATCCTCTCGCGCGGCAAGATCACGCCGCCCAAGCGCGGCGAGATGAAGACCTCGATGGAGGCGCTGATCCATCACTTCAAGCTCTACACCGAGGGCTTCCATGTCCCCGCGGGCGAGGTCTACGCCGCCGTCGAGGCGCCGAAGGGCGAATTCGGCGTGTATCTGGTGTCGGATGGCACGAACCGGCCTTACCGCGTCAAGCTGCGCGCGCCGGGCTACCTGCATCTGCAGGCGATGGATCATGTCACCAGGGGGCATCAGCTTGCCGATGTGGCCGCCATCATCGGAACCATGGATGTCGTTTTCGGGGAGATCGATCGCTGATGCTGCGCCGCCTGCATGAGGACCAACCTGACAGCTTCGCCTTCACGCCCGAAAACCGGGCCTGGGCCGAGGCGCAGATCACCAAGTACCCCGAGGGCCGGCAGGCCAGTGCGATCATCCCGCTTCTGTGGCGCGCACAGGAGCAGGAGGGCTGGTTGACGCGCCCCGCGATCGAGCATGTCGCCGAAATGCTGGACATGCCCTTCATCCGGGCGCTGGAAGTCGCGACCTTCTATTTCATGTTCCAGCTGTCGCCCGTCGGATCGGTGGCGCATGTTCAGGTCTGCGGCACGACATCCTGCATGATCTGCGGCGCCGAGGATCTGGTCGCCGTGTGCGAAAGGCGCATCGCGAAGCGTCCGCATCAGCTTTCGGATGACGGCAAGTTCAGCTGGGAAGAGGTCGAGTGCCTCGGCGCCTGCGCCAATGCGCCGATGGCGCAGATCGGCAAGGACTACTACGAGGATCTGACCGCCGAGCGGCTTGACTGGTTGCTGGATGAATTCGCGGCGGGCCGGGTGCCGACGCCGGGGCCGCAGAACGGGCGGTTCGCCTCCGAGCCTGCCGGCGGGCTGACCTCGCTGACCGAGGGCGCGGCGGAACCTGCGCCGCACAACGCCTCGGTCGCGCGCGCGCTGGAACTGGGCGACACCATCAAGCGGATCGACGGCACCGAGGTTCCGCTGATCACGCCGTGGCGCGACCGGGCCGCGGCGCGCGGGGCCGAGGCCGACGACACCGTCGCGACACTCGCGCGCAAGCCGGGCGACTCCCCGGCGCCGAAACCGGCCGCGAGCAGCAATAACGGGGCCGCGAAACAGGCCTCCGAAGGCGTCCGGCCGCAGGGATTGGCGGCACCGCGCGGTGGCGCCCCGGATGACCTGCGGCGCATCAAGGGGATCGGGCCCAAGCTCGAAGGGGCGCTGCACCGCGAAGGGATCTATCATTTCGATCAGGTGGCGGCCTGGACACAGGCCGAGGTGACCTGGGTCGAGGACAATGTCGAAGGCGCTGCCGGACGCGTGGCGCGCGATGACTGGGTCGGTCAGGCGCGTGCGCTGGCGCGTCCGGGCGGGTAAGAGTCGCATGACGTTGCATCCCGCGTTATTCTGCCCCGAAATCTGGAACCGGCAGGAGGGGTGATCCCATGATTGAGACCAACACAGAGTGCGCGCGAAAGTGGTGGTTGATCTCCGCCGCCGTCGGCGTCGTCGTCGCCTTTATCGCGGGGGCCGTGCTTGGGGTGCCGTGGTTCGGCAGCATCTTGCTGGGTATCATCGTCGGGGCCGTAATGGGGTATGTGACCGTCCGCAGCCAGTGCAGCGAGGCCGATGTGGAAACGGCGCGCCCGGCGTCGCCGCCATCCGGCCCTGCCTCGTCCGGCACGACGGCAACCGGCACCGCTGCATCCGGCACCACTGCACCGGGTGCAGCGGCGGCCGGCGCATCCGCGCCCGGTGCTGCGCCTACGCCGCCGGACGGGCCGAGCGGCGCGCCCGCCGGGGTCGGGCTGACGGAAACGCCGCAGCCACCGGGAGCGCAAACGCCGCAGGAAACGGGCGACGCGCAGGCCGAGCCTCCGGCCGCCGGACAGGCCAAACCGCCCGAAAGCGCGGCTCCGGCGACGGGCGCGGATGACGGCACCACCGATGCGCAGGCCGCGGGGGCGCGCGCAGGGATCCGGGATGCCTTCCTCGATGCGCCGCGCGGGGGCAAGGCCGATGATCTCAAGCTGATCAAGGGGGTCGGCCCCAAGCTGGAGGAAAGGCTCAACAGCCTCGGCCTTTATCATCACGACCAGATCGCCGCGCTGACCGAGGCGCAGATCGCGCATATCGACGAGGAGCTGGACCTGCGCGGGCGGATCACCCGTGATGACTGGGTCGGGCAGGCAGCGGCGCTCAGGCAGAGCGGCAACTGAACACGGCAAGGGCGCAGCGCCGCTGCGGGCCCCTTGCGAGAAATCGAGGCGGCTTGTGACGCGCAGGTCAGATCATGAACGCAACCTGGCACGGCAAGCCAGACTGGTCGCCGTGGTCGTGGCGACTACCATGGTGTTATGGGTGGCCCTGCAATGGGCCGGTGGCGCCATGGGATGGCAGGGACGTTATGTCTTCCTGTTCGATTTTGCGGCGCTCGCGGCTTTCGGCTGGGCGCTCGTGGTGACATACCGCATCTGGCGCGCGCGCCGGGATAATTGAGGACGAAGCAGCCATGCTGAAGGATCAGGACCGCATCTTCACCAATCTCTACGGGATGCATGATTGCAGCCTTAAGGGCGCGCGCGCACGCGGCCACTGGGACGGAACCAGGGCGATCCTGCACAAGGGGCGCGACTGGATCATCCAGGAGATGAAGGACAGCGGGTTGCGCGGGCGCGGTGGCGCGGGTTTCCCCACAGGTCTGAAGTGGTCCTTCATGCCCAAGGAAAGCGACGGCCGGCCGGCCTATCTGGTGGTCAACGCCGACGAGTCCGAGCCCGGCACCTGCAAGGATCGCGAGATCATGCGCCATGATCCGCACACCCTGATCGAGGGCTGTCTGATCGCAAGCTTCGCGATGAACGCGCATGTCTGCTACATCTACATCCGCGGCGAATACATCCGCGAGCGTGAGGCACTGCAGGCGGCCATCGACGAAGCCTATGAAGCCGGGCTGGTGGGGCGCAATGCCTGCGGCTCGGGCTGGGATTTCGATATCTACCTGCATCACGGCGCCGGTGCCTATATCTGCGGCGAGGAAACCGCACTGCTGGAATCGCTGGAGGGCAAGAAGGGCATGCCGCGCATGAAACCGCCCTTTCCGGCGATGGCCGGGGTGTATGGCTGCCCGACCACCGTGAACAATGTCGAGTCGATCGCCGTCGTCCCCACCGTTCTGCGCCGCGGGGCCGAGTGGTTCGCCGGTTTCGGCCGGCCCAACAACACCGGGACCAAGATCTTCGCCATCTCGGGGCATGTGAATCAGCCCTGCGTCGTCGAGGAAGAGATGTCGATCCCGCTGCGCGAGCTGCTGGATCGTCACTGCGGTGGCGTGCGCGGCGGCTGGGACAACCTCAAGGCGGTGATTCCCGGCGGCAGCTCGGTGCCCTGTCTGCGCGGCGATATCTGCGACGAGGCGATCATGGATTTCGACTGGCTGATGAAGCAGAAATCCGGCCT
>CAZMBT010000053.1:0-11043 GCA_964564395.1 uncultured Alkalilacustris sp. | reverse complement strand
ACCGGGTCACCCTGCGGGATCGCCTCCACCAGCTCGACCTTGAAGGGCTCATCCAATTGTCGGTAATGGTCAATCGCACGCTCCCGATCCCAGACCTCGGTCTTAACAGGATCGCGCAGATTTATGATTTCCTTCATTCTTTTTTCTATCGCTTCCAGATCTTCAGGCGCGAAAGGTTCGTTTCTGTCAAAGTCATAATACCAGCCATCCTTGATCACGGGGCCGATCGTGACCTTCACGTCGGGCCACAACTCCTGCACCGCGCGGGCCATGATATGCGCGAGGTCATGACGGATCAGCTCAAGCGCGGGTTCGTCATCCTGCATGGTGTGAATGGCGATGGCGCCATCCTGCTCGATCGGCCATTGCAGGTCCCAATGGGTGCCGTCCAGCGTGGCCGATATCGCCTTCTTGGCGAGGGATTTCGAGATCGACGCGGCAACCTCGGCTGCGGTCACGCCGGCGTCGAACTCACGTGCATTGCCATCGGGAAAGGTCAGGGAAACGCTTGCCATTTTCGGCACTCCTCGTCGGTTTGGCGCCCACGGAACGCCCGGTTGCGGGTATCGCGGCTTCTTGCGCCGCAAGGGCGCGACTGTCAAGCGCCGCGCCGGCTGGACCCGGCGGCACCGGCTGCCTATACACGGGGCATCCGCCGGGGCAGGCGCCAGGCGCCGCCACGGCATCGCAGCCATCGCGCGAGGAGGCGGCAGGACAATGACACAGCCGGATTTCATGACCACGCCGCAGGGGCGCCGTATCGCCTATCACCGCACCGAGGGCACATTGCCGGGTGTCGTGTTTCTGGGCGGGTTCCGGTCCGACATGGAGGGGACGAAGGCGGTGCATCTGCAGGCCTGGGCACAACGCAACGGGTACGCTTTCCTGCGGCTGGATTACTCGGGTCACGGCCAGTCCGAGGGTCGCTTCGAGGACGGCACCATCGGCGACTGGGCAGACGATGCCATCGCGGCGATCTCGGGCCTTACAAAGGGGCCGCAGGTGCTTGTCGGGTCGAGTATGGGCGGCTGGATCGCCCTGCTCGCGGCGCGCGCATTGCCCGATCGCATCGCCGGGTTGGTGGGCGTTGCCGCCGCGCCCGATTTCACCGAAGACGGCATGTGGGCGCAGTTCACCGACGCACAGCGCGACGCCCTGATGCGGGAGGGCCGGATCGCGCTCGAATCGGAATACTCCGACGACCCGACGATCATCACGCGCGGATTGATCGAGGACGGGCGCAAGCAGCTGGTGCTGCGCACACCGCTGCCGCTGCCGTTTCCGGTGCGGCTGCTGCAAGGCACCGCCGATGCGGATGTGCCTGTTTCCGTCGCACTGCGTCTCGTGGATCACGCCGACGCCCAGGACCTGCGCCTCACACTGGTCAAGGACGCCGACCACAGGTTCTCGACACCGGACTGTCTGAAGATGATCGAGGACGCCGTCTCGGAGGTCCTGCAGCGCCCCGAGTAACCCGCGCCTTGCCTCGGTGCCGCAGCGCTGCGGGCGTCAGACCGGCACGCAGGCGCCTTCCCCCGGTTCGCGATCCTCGGCGTCGTCGGCGTCGACCGCATCCGGGATTTCGGGCGTTTCGTACCGCCCGCCGGGCAAGCCGCAATTCGCGTCGATGAAATCGAGAACCAAGGGCCGGATATTGTCGCGCCACGAACGGCCCGCGAAGATGCCGTAATGCCCCGCGCCGGGTTCGACATGGCTGGCCTTCATGCTGTCGGGGATGCCGGTCAGCAGCGGCAGGGCCGCGCTGCACTGCCCGGGCGCGCTTATGTCGTCGTTCTCTCCCTCGACCACCTTGACGGCAACATTCGTGATGTCACCGAAATCGACCGGGCGCCCCTTGATGGTAAAGGCATTGCGCGCGATCTCCCGGCCTTTGAATATCCGCTCCACGGTCGACATGTAGAATTCCGCGGTCATGTCCATGACCGCGAGGTATTCGTCATAGAAGCGATTGTGCTTGTCGCGCTCGGAGTCCTCGTGCTTGGCCGCGCGCAGGATCTTGTCCGAGAACGCCTCGGCATGACGGTCGATGTTCATCGAGATGAAGGACGCAAGCTGCAGCAGCCCCGGATAGACCATGCGGCCGACGCCGGGATGATTCGCGCCGACACGCTGCAGTACCAGATGCTCAAGCTGGCCCATCGTCACACGGCGCCCGAAATCCGTCACCTCCGTCGGGTTGGCATCGGGGTCGATGGGTCCGCCGATCAGGGTCAGCGAGCAGGGCTGCGCCTCGGGCTTGTCTCGCGCCAGAAGCGCTGTCGCCGCCAGCGCGAGCGGCACGGGCTGACACACGGCGATGACGTGACAGTCCGGCCCCAGATGCTCGATGAACTCGGCCAGATAGACGGTGTAGTCCTCGATATCGAACTTGCCGGCCGATACCGGGATATCGCGTGCATTGTGCCAGTCCGTGACCCAGACCTCGCAATCGGGCAGAAGGCTGGCCAGGGTCGAGCGCAGCAGCGTGGCATAATGGCCCGACATCGGCGCCACGAGCAGGACGCGGCGCGGTTTCTGTGGCCGTCCCCGCACATGAAACCGCACGAGATTGCCGAAGGGGCGGTCGATCACCACCTCCTGATCCACGAGGTGGTCGCGCCCGTCCTCGCCGACGACGGTGCGCACACCCCAATCGGGCTTTTCGGTCATCCGCGAGAAGCTGCGTTCGGTCACCTTGCCCCATGCCGCGATCATGCTGAAGGCCGGGTTGGGGACCATGCCCCAGACCGGATAGGACGCCATCGCCCGCGCGGTGGCGCCCATCCACTCGCTGGTGTTGCGAGCGGTTTCCATCAGATCATAGGTCGCCATGTAACGCATCTGCACTCCTGCCCGGGGTCGGCCCGGTTTCCAAATCGCCGCTTTTCCACCCGGCTCGGGGGCGTTATGCTGCGCAGCGGCAAGATAGGGGGGATATCGTCCCATGACAACTGATGATCACGACCCGGCCAAGAACCTGGAAACCCTGAACGCCAACCTGCACCGGATCGAAGAGTTGTCTCAACGGCTTGTGGCCGCCTTGTCGCGCCGCGAACCCGTGCGCCCCAGCCTGCAGGGGCCGGACCAGGATCTCTTCATGAAGGCGGCCACCGCCTACATGACCGAAATGATGCAGAACCCGTCGAAGATCATCGAGCACCAGATCGGCTATTGGAGCAAGGCGCTGCGCCATTATGTCGAGGCGCAGGAAGCGCTGCGCGAGGGCAACCTGACGCCGCCCGAGGACAACACCCCGGACGACAAGCGGTTTTCCAACCCGCTGTGGAAGACGCATCCCTATTTCAACTACATCAAGCAGCAATACCTGCTGTCGGCCGAGGCGATGGAACGTGCGGTCGAGGATCTCGAGCACCTTGACCCGAAGGACAAGCGGCGGATCGAGTACTTCTCGCGCCAGATCATCGACATGTTCTCGCCGACGAATTTCCTTGGCACGAATCCCGAGGCGCTGACGAAGGCGGTGGAAACCGATGGCGAGAGCCTGGTGCGCGGGCTTGAAAACCTCGTGCGCGACATCGAGGAGAACGACGGCGAACTGGTCGTGTCGCTCACGGACAGGGACGCCTTCAAGGTGGGCGAGAACCTGGCCACCACCGAGGGCGCCGTGGTCTACCGCAACCGGCTGTTCGAGCTGATCCAGTACACGCCGACGACGGAAAAGGTCTACCGCACGCCCCTGATCATCTTTCCGCCATGGATCAACAAGTTCTACATTCTCGATCTGAAGGAAAAGAACAGCCTGATCAAATGGATCGTCGATCAGGGGTACACGCTGTTCGTGGTCAGCTGGGTCAATCCGGACGAAAGCTATGCCGATGTCGGCATGGATACCTATGTCGAGGAGGGTTTTCTGACCGCGATCGAGCAGGTGCGTCAGATCACCGGCGAAGACAAGGTCAACGCCGTCGGCTACTGCATCGCGGGCACGACGCTGGCGCTCGTTCTGGCATTGCTGGAAAAGCGCAAGCAAAAGCTGCTGCGCTCGGCGACCTTCTTCACCACACTGACCGACTTCACGGATCAGGGCGAGTTCACGCCGTTCCTCGACGATGCCTTCATCGACGGGATCGAGCGGGAAGTTGAAGAGAAGGGCTATCTCGACTCTTTCTTCATGTCGCGCACCTTTTCCTTCCTGCGCTCGCGCGATCTGGTCTACGGCCCGGCGATCCGCAGCTACATGATGGGCGAGACACCGCCCGCCTTCGATCTGCTGTTCTGGAACGGCGACTCCACCAACCTGCCGGCGCGCATGGCCGTCGAGTATCTGCGGTGGCTGTGTCAGGACAACCGCCTTGCCGAAGGCACCTTCGAGCTTCTGGGCGAGACCCTCTCGATCCGCGACGTGAAGCTGCCGCTTCTGGCCGTGGCGGCGGAATCGGATCACATCGCGGCTTGGAAATCGAGCTTCACGGGCATCGCGCAGATGGGCAGCCGCGACCGCTCCTTCATCCTGTCGGAGTCCGGGCATATCGCGGGCATCGTCAATCCGCCGGCGAAGAAGAAGTACGGCCACTACACCAGCGAATCGACCCTGACCGAACCCGAGCAGTGGCGCGAGAACGCCACCTACCATGAAGGGTCCTGGTGGCCGCGGTGGGAAGCGTGGCTGCGTCGCCGCTCCGGCGCGCGAATCGAGGCGCGAAAGCCTGGCGGTCCGGACCACCCGGTTTTGTGTGCCGCGCCAGGCACCTATGTGCTGAACACACGCGACGGCTGAACGCTCACGGTACATCTCGGCGCCGGAGAATTTTTGCTGCACTGCAGAATTTTCCCTTGAAATGCTGCGCTGCAGCATCTATTTCGGGGTCAGCCAAACGCATGAACCCCGAAGGAGTAACCCCATGGCCAAGACCCAAGACTACACCAAGATGATGAACGACATGATGAGCGCGTTCCCGATGATGGACCAGAGCGCAATGCGCGACATGTTCAAGACCCAGGCGCATCTGAGCGAAAAGATGAGCCGCGTGGCGCTGGACGCCGCCGAGAAGTCGGCCGAGATCCAGAACAAGTGGACCAAGGAAACGCTTGCCAAGATGAGCAACGTGACCACCGTCAAGGACGAGCCGACCGACTACACGAAGGCGTTCACCGACTTCGCTTCGGGTTCGGCCGAAACCGCCGCGGAAAACCTGGCCGCCTTCGCCGAAGTCGCCAAGAAGGTTCAGATGGAAACCGTCGAACTGATGCTGGCCTCGGGCAAGGACATGCAGGAAGACGCCACCGCCGCGGTCAAGAAGGCCACCGACAGCGTTACTGCCGCTGCCAAGAAGGCCGCGCCGCAGCCGGCCAAGTAAGGCCACACGGCACGACGCCGCGATACCAGATCTCCCTGCCGGTATGCGGCGAAGGGCGGGCGTGATGCCCGCCCTTTCCTTTTGCGGAACACTGCCATAGGCTGCCTGTGACGGCTGAACGCACGGAGGCACCCTTGGCTGACACCGAAACGCCACTGCTGATAAAGCGCTATGCCAGCCGTCGGCTCTACAACACCGAGACGAGCGATTACGTCACGCTCGAGGATATCGCGCGGATCATCCGCGAGGGCCGCGAAGTGCAGATCATCGACCTCAAGACCGGCGATGACCTGACCCGGCAATATCTGCTGCAGATCGTCGCCGAGCATGAAAGCCGGGGCGAGAACGTTCTGCCGATCGATGTGCTGACGGATCTCGTGCGCAGCTACACCACGCAGGCGCAAAGCGTCGTGCCGCAGTTTCTGGCGCTGTCTTTCGACATGTTGCGCGAAAGCCAGAGCAAGGTCGTGGACAACCTGGCCAACATGCAGGGCCCGATGAGCGCGATGCCTGGGTTCGAGGCGATGCAGCGCCAGCAGCAGGCCTTTATCAAGTCCATGATGGGTGGCGGATGGCCCGGCGCGCAGCACGACGAGGACACGCCCGCCGATGACGACGCCGCGGCGGCGCGCGCCGAAGCGCGGGAGGCACGCGAGGACCTTGCGGAGATAAAGCGCCAGCTTGCCGAGTTGCAGGCGCGCCTGTCCGACTCCGACAAGACCGGCGACAAGAGCTGACGGCGGCGCCTCAGAACCCGAGCCGGTCGCGCAATGAGAACCACGTCATCGCAAGCACCAGGAGCGGCGAGCGCAGGGCCGTGCCGCCGGGGAAGGCCGGCATGGGCACGCGCGCGAGGACATCGAAGCGCTCGCTGCGTCCCGCGACGGCCTCGGCAAGGATCTGCCCCGCCAGCGTCGCCAGCGCGACGCCATGCCCCGAATAACCCGACGCCGAAAGCACGTTGTCGCGCGGGCGCATCAGGCAGGGCATCCGGTTCATTGTGATCGCCAGCGTGCCGCCCCAGGCGTAATCGATCCGTGCATCCGCCAGCTGCGGGAATACTTCGAGCATCGGCTTGCGCACGGTCCGGATGATGTCGGGGAAGCGGTAGCCGTAGCTTTCCCCACCACCGAACAGCAGCCGGCCATCCTCGGACAGCCGGTAGTAATTGACCACGAACTTGCTGTCGGCGACCGCAACGGGGCGGCTGAGCACCGACGGCGCCTTGTCGCCGAGCGGTTCCGTGGCAAGTATGAAGTTGTTGATCGGCATCACGCGGCGTGCGACTTGCGGGGCGAGGTCGCCCAGATAGCCATTGCACCCCAGGATCACATGCCCGGCCTCGACCTGTGCGCCGCTGGCGACATGCACGATGGCGCGCGTGCCATGCTCGATCCGGGTCACATGGCTGCCCTCGTGCAGGACCGCGCCCGCCGCCTCGGCGGCACGCGCCAGACCGAGCGTGAAGTTGAGCGGATGAACATGCCCCGCCCCGTGGTCGAGGGTGCCCCCCTTGTAGCCGTCGCACCCGACGATCTCGCGCAGCTCGGCCCGATCCAGCGGCGTGATCTGGTCGTACCCGTAATCGCGCGCAAGCTTCTCGGCCTCGGCATGGCTGTGCCGGACGTCCGAAACGTGCCAACCGGCGTGGACGACACCCGGGTGAAAACTGCAGCCGGGCATGGCCTCGTCCTCGATCAGCTCGCGGACAAGCGCTTTCGCGTCCTCGCCCATATGCCAGAGCGCGCGCGCGTCGTCGCGCCCGACCATCTTTTCAAGCGCCCCCTGCCCCACACGCTGGCCCGAGCCCACCTGGCCGCCATTGCGCCCCGAGGCGCCGAAGCCCACCCTATGCGCCTCGAGCAGCACGACATCCAACCCACGGCGCGCAAGATGGAGCGCCGCCGACAATCCGGTATATCCGCCTCCCACGACGCAGACATCCGCGCGCACATGCCCCTTCAACGCCGGGCGTTCGGGCGCCGGGACCGCCGTGGCCGCGTACCAGCTCGGCGGGTAAGTGCCCGCCATGTCATTCGCGAAAAGCAGGCTCATACGTTCAACAGCAGATGCTCACGCTCCCAGGGACTGATTACCTGCAGGAACTCGGCATATTCCATCCGCTTGATGGTCTCATACACTTCGCAGAACGACTCGCCCAGAACCTGCCGTATCGCCTGATTCTCGGCGAACTGTTCCAGCGCTTCGCCCAGCGTGTCCGGGAGCGAATCCTCGCCCTTGTAGGCATCACCGCGGCACTCGCCGCGCGGCATCCGCTGTTCCTTCAAGCCCAGATAACCGCAGGCGAGCGACGCGGCGATCCCAAGATACGGGTTGCAGTCCATCCCCGCGAGCCGGTTCTCGAGCCGGCGCGACGCCCCCTCCGACACGGGCACGCGCAGCCCCGTCGTGCGGTTGTCGCGCCCCCATTCCAGATTGATCGGGGCCGCGAAGTCGCGCACATAGCGCCGATAGCTGTTCACATACGGCGCCATGATCGCCGTGACCGCCGGAAGATGGGTCTGCAACCCGGCGATGAAGTGGTGGAAGGGTTCGCTTTCGCCATCCTTGCCGTCATCGAAGATGTTCGCGCCGGTGACCGCATCGAGGACCGAATGGTGTATGTGCATGGCGCTGCCCGGCTCGCCCTCGATGGGCTTGGCCATGAAGGTGGCGAAGCAGCCATGACGCAGCGCGGCTTCGCGAATCAGGCGCTTGAAGTAGAACACTTCATCGGCGAGCTTGATCGGGTTGCCGTGGCGCATGTTGATCTCGACCTGCCCGGCGCCGCCTTCCTGCGTTATGCCGTCGATTTCGAAGCCCTGCGCCTCGGCAAAATCATAGATGTCGTCGATCACGGGACCGTACTCATCCACGGCGCTCAGCGAATAGGCCTGATTGCCGGTGACCTTGCGTCCCGACCGCCCGATCGGCGGCTCGATGGCCTGCGACGGGTCCACGTTGCGCGCCACCAGGTAGAACTCCATCTCCGGTGCAACGACGGGTTCCAGCCCCTCCTGGCGATACAGATCCACCACGCGCGCCAGCACATTGCGCGGTGCCAGTGGCACCGGCGTGCCGTCGCGGTCGGCAATGTCGTGAATGACCTGCAGGGTAATATCGGCCGTCCAGGGCGCCGCCGTCGCGGTGGAGAAATCCGGCGTCAGGATCATGTCGGGTTCGGTGAAGTCGCTCTCGATCTGAGTGACCCAGTCGCCGGTAATGGTTTGCAGAAAGATCGAGTTGGGCAGATAGAAGCGTGGTTGCTTGGCGAACTTGCTGGCCGGCATGGCCTTGCCGCGCGCGATGCCCGCGATGTCGCCCACGATGCACTCCACCTCATCGAGGCGCCGGCCCGAGATGTATTCGCGCGCCGCGTCGGGCAGTTGGTCGGTCCAGTCATCGGCCATGGTCAGCCTCGCGCCTGTTTCAGAAAATCGGCAATCCGTGCGGCCATCCGGTCGGCATCGAGCGGTGTGCCAAGCTGCGATGCGGCGTGCCGCAGCGTCGGTTCGGGCACGAGGCCGCGCCCGCGGGTCTCGATCAGCCCCTTCACGAACGCATCCGAGAATTCGGGATGCGGCTGCACGGAAAACCCCCAGTCGTCATAGACAAAGCCCGCATAGCGGCAGAAATCGTTATGCGCGATGCAGCGCGCGCCCTCCGGCGGCGACAGGACCTGATCCTGATGCCACGCATTCATGGTCAGGGTCTGCCCCTCGACATCGTATTCCTGCGGCCCCACGGCCCAGCCACCTTCGAACTTTTCCACATGCCCGCCGAGCGCCTGCGCCATGATCTGATGGCCAAAGCAGATCCCGACCATGGGCTTGCGGGTGTCGCGCGCCTGCCGGATGAAATCCTCGAGCGGCGGGATGAAGGCGTGGTCCTCGTAGCTGCCATGCTTCGAGCCGGTGATCAGCCAGCCATCCGCAGCATGGACATCGGACGGGAATTGCAGGTTTTCGACATCCCAGTCCTGCAGCGTCAGCCCGTGATCCGACAGCAGGTTGCGGAACATGTCGCCGTAGTCACCGTGCTGGTCGCGCAGAATCTCGGGCGCGTGGCCGGTGTGCAGAATGCCGATATGCATGGGAACTCGTGGCTTGTTTGATCAAATTCTACGCCCAGCACGCGCCCGCCGCAAGGGCTCAGACAGTTTCGAGATAGAGCTGCAATCGTTCGGGCGCACTCAACCCCTCGATCATCCGCAACTCCTGACGCTTGGTCATGACCAGATTGCGGATCAGCGGTGCCGGAAAGATGCGGGCCATCTGCGCGCCATGCTCGAACAGGTCGATCGCGTCGGACCAGCCGTCCGGCAACTGCGCCAGATCCTTTTCATAGGCGTTGCCGGTGATCGGCGCCGGCGGCTCGGCCGCGTCGACAAGCCCGTTCAGCGCCGCGCCCAACACGCCGGCCAGCATCAGATAGGGGTTGATGTCACCCCCCGCCACGCGGTGCTCGATCCGGCGCGCGCGCGGGTTGCCACCGGGCACACGTATCGCCGTGGTCCGGTTCTCATACCCCCAGGCGACGCCCGTGGGCGCATGCGCCGACGGCACCAGCCGGTCATAGCTGCTGGCATGCGGCGCGAACAGCAGCGTCGATTCGCGCATCGCCCCCAGGCATCCCGCAATGGCATGGCGCAACGCCGGCGTCCCATCAGCACCGCCATCGTCGAAGATGTTGGCGCCCCCGCCGTCGAGCACCGAGAAATGGACATGCAACCCGTTTCCGGACTGGTCCGGATAGGGCTTGGCCATGAAGCTGGCGGCGAAACCGTGGTTGCGCGCCAGCCCCTTGACCAGAAGCTTGAACAGCCAGGCATCGTCGGCCGCCTTTAGCGCATCCGCGCCATGCAGCAGATTGATCTCGAACTGGCCGCGCCCGGCCTCGGAAATCGCCGCGTCGGCGGGAATGCCCATCGCCTCGCAGGCCTCGTAGAGATCGGTGAAGAACGGATCGAACGCATCGAGCGCCGGCAGCGACAGCGTATCGGTGGTGGCGCGGCGCTTGCCCGAGCGTGGACAGCGCGGCACCTGAAGCTCCGCGTCGCCGTCGTCAACGAGATAGAACTCCAGCTCGGTCGCGACCACAGGCCTGAGCCCGCGCGCCGCATAGCCGTCGAGCACCCGAGCGAGCGCATGGCGCGGGTCGCCATCGAAGGGCTGACCATCCTCGCCGAACATCCACACCGGCAAGAGCGCGCTCGGCGCCTCGAGCCAGGGCATGGGCAGGAAGCCGCGCTCGGTGGGACGCAGGATTCCGTCGGCATCACCGGATTCGAACACCAGCGGGCTGCCCTCGATGTCCTGCCCCCAGATATCGAGGTTGAGTGCCGAAAGCGGCATGCGCGCACCACCTTGCACGGCCTTGGACGCGTAGCGCGCCGGGATACGCTTGCCGCGCGCCTGTCCGTTCAGATCTGCCGCAGCGACACGGATCGTGCGGATCTCGGGATGCGCACTCAGCCAGTCCTTCATTGGTCACCTGATGTATTGCGGACGAAAACGCAGACGCGGACGCGCCGTTGCAGAAAGATGCCGGTTGAGGCGCTGGTTGACCAGCCCGAAAAGCCCGATGATCGCGAGGGTGAGCGCGATGAAGTAAAGCGCCACCAGCGGGTAGGCGAGGAAGGGATTGAAGGTCTGGTCCACGAAGTAGCGCGCGTAATAGAACGCCTCGCCCGATTGCTGGCGCGCGGGAAAGGCCGACAGGAACA
>CAZMBT010000052.1:0-11101 GCA_964564395.1 uncultured Alkalilacustris sp. | reverse complement strand
AGCAGCGCACCATCCCGCGCGAGATGTGGTCGGGCATCCGCGAGCAGATCAGCCCCACCATCCTCGCGGTGGCGAGCATCCTCGTGCTGATCTCCATCGCCCTGCTCACCACGGTGGAGCTGTTGCGCCGCCGCTCCGAGCGTATTCGCGGCCTGTCGCCGGGCTGACGCCCGAGACCGCGAAGGGAAAAGGAACGGGGCGGGCCGGTGCGGCCCGCCCCGCTGCGTTCGGGGGATGGGCGGGGGCGTCAGCCCTCGAGGCGCGACAGATCCGCGACCCCGCCACAGATCTCGCGGATCCGGTGCAGCAGGTTGAGCCGGTTGCGGCGCACCGTCTGGTTTTCGGTGTTGATCTGCACCGCCTCGAAAAACGCGTCGATGGGCGCGCGCAGCCCGGCCATCGCGCGCATCGCGGTGGCGAAGTCCTCGGCCTGCATTGCCGGTGTGATCTCGGCCTCGGCGGCGTCGAGCGCGGCGAAGAGTGCCTTTTCCTCCGCCGTCTCGGCCAGTTTCGGATCGGGGCCGAAGGAGTATTCGACCCCGTCGGCGTCCTCGGCCTGCGTGAGGATGTTGTTCGCGCGCTTGAACCCCTGCAGCAGGTTCTCGCCATCCTCGGTTTTCAGCATGTCGCTCAGCGCCTCAGCGCGCCGCACCAGCAGCGTAAAGTCGTCGGCACCGGGCATGGCAAGACAGGCATCGATTACGTCGTGGCGAATGCCTTCATCGCGCAGATGGACCTTGAGGCGCTCGTGGAGGAAAGCGAGGAGGTTAGGAATCAGTCCTGACGGGTGCTCTAGCTTTTGTATCCACAAATCGCCAAGATCATTAGTGGTGCTCGTAAACTCTTCGCCGACCAGATGGAGGTTTCCTGACTTCAAATCCTTATCTGGTTCCTCGGAACGTATTACCTGCGGCCCAACGCCATCTTTCCGGGCGGGGTTCATTATCCACAAACGGTCGCTTTCCGTCCATTGCTCAAACAAGTGCCAAAAAGCACTCGTCGTCAGCGTACACAGATCTGCACGCAATTCATTATTCTCTATTATCCGAATAGCCCCGAGCCCCGCGCGCCGCAGCGCATAGGGATCCTTCGAGCCGGTAGGTTTCTCGTCGATCGCCCAGAATCCCGTCAGCGTATCCAGCTTGTCGGCCAGCGCCACGGCCACGCTCACCGGCGCGGTGGGCACGTCGTCGCCCGGACCCAGCGGTTTGTAATGCAGCGCGCAGGCTTCGGCGACGGCCGGGTCCAGCCCTTCGGCCTTGGCATAGTAGCCGCCCATCACACCCTGCAGCTCGGGGAACTCACCCACCATCTCGGATTGCAGATCGGCCTTGGCCACGCGGGCGGCCTGCTCCGCCGCATCGGCCTCCGCGCCGACCATCGGCGCGATCTCGCGCGCCAGCGCGGCGATGCGGGCCACACGCGCGGCCTGGCTGCCCAGCTTGGCGTGGAAGGTCACATCGGCCAGCCCGGCAGCCATGCCCTCAAGCCCCCCCTCACGCACCGCGCGCAGATCGTTGTTCCAGAAGAACTGCGCATCCTCCAGCCGCGCGGCCAGCACCTTCTGGTTGCCCGCCAGGATGGTCGCGCCGCCATCGGCGGTGTCGCGGTTGGCGACGGTGACGAATTTCTCGATCTGCCCGGATTTCGGGTTGCGCAGCGAGAAGAATTTCTGATGCTCGCGCATCGAGGTCTGCAGCACCTCGGGCGGCAGGTCGAGGTAATCGGCGCCGATTTCGCCGATCAGCACCACGGGCCATTCGACCAACCCCGCGACCTCGCGCAGAAGCGCGCCATCCTCGACCAGCTCCAGCCCCTGCGCGAAGGCGAGGCTTTCGGCCTCGGCGCGGATATGGGCGGCGCGTTCCTGCGCATCGAGGATGACATGCGCGCGCTTGAGCCGGGCGGCGTAATCCTCGAACCCCGTGACCGCGAAGGGCGCGGGCGCCATGAAGCGGTGGCCGCGCGTGGTGTCGCCGGCGGTGATGCCGTCCACCTCCAGCGGCACGACCTGCGCGCCGGCCTCGTCCGACAGGATGCACAGGATGCCATGCAGCGGGCGCACCCAGCGCAGGCTGCCGTCGCCCCAGCGCATCGACTTGGGCCAGGGGAAGTTGCGGATCGCATGCTCCAGCACCTCGGCCACGATCTCGGCGGCGGGGCGGCCCGGATGCTTGATCGTGGCGGAGTAGTATTGCCCCTTCCTGTCGTCCTTGACGCGCAGATCGTCGCGCGTCAGCCCGGTCGAGCGCAGGAAGCCCTCGATCGCCTGCTCGGGCGCGTCGACGCGCGGCCCCTTGCGTTGCTCATGGCGCGACGGGCTTTCGGCCGACAGCCCGGCCACCGTCAGCGTCAGCCGGCGCGGCGTGGAGAAGGCGGCCGCATCCGACAGCGTCAGCCCGGCGCCGCGCAGCCCGTCGCAGATCAACCGTTGCAGGTCTTCGCAGGCGCGCGGCTGCATCCGCGCGGGGATTTCCTCCGACAGGAGTTCGATCAGCAGATCGGGCATGGGTCAGCTTCCCTCGGGCGGCAGCGGGCAATCGGGCGGCAGCGGCAGACCGTCGAAAAAGGCCTCGCCACATGGATTGATCTGGTGCCAGGCATAGGCCCGGCCATCGGGATAGACCGCGACGACGCGGTCGAAGCCGTATTCGAAATGCGCTTCGGCCATGAGGGCGCGGGCGGCACCGCGCTCCAGATCCGCGCCTATGGCTTCGGCATCGAAACAGTCGAACCAGCCCGGCGCGATCAGCGGCGTCGGCGCCGGGTGCGGGGCATAGGCGTCAACCGGCGCCTGCAACGTGAAGCAGGCGCGAAACCGCAACGGGGAGCTGTCCGAGTCGATCCCCTCGAAACCGGAGATCGGCACCGGCTGCGGCGCCGCAGCACCCATCGGGGTGAGCGCGAAGCTCTCGCGCGGCTCCAGCCGGTCATAGAAGGCGTAGACCTGAAAGTAATACGCCGCCGCCCCCCCCGCGAGCCCGAGCCCGATGAGAACGACGGCGGCGATCCGGCCCATGTTCACGCCGCCTGCCCCCCTGCCGGCGTTGCGATGAAGGCGTCCGCGCACATCTTTGCCAGCGCGCGCACGCGCCCGATATAGGCCTGCCGTTCCGTCACCGAGATCACGCCGCGGGCGTCGAGCAGGTTGAAGATGTGGCTGGCCTTGATGCATTGGTCATAGGCGGGATGCGCCATGACGATGCGCCGTCCGGCATGGTCCTGCGCCGGCGCGTCGAGGATACGCGCGCATTCGGCCTCGGCATCGCGAAAATGCTGCAAGAGCATGTCGGTATCGGCAATCTCGAAGTTCCAGCGCGAATACTCGGCCTCGGTCTGGCGGAAGATGTCGCCGTAAAGCAGCGGGATCGGGGCGTCCGGGTCGTTGAAGGGCATGTCCATGACATGGTCGATGCCCAGCACATACATCGCCAGCCGCTCCAGCCCGTAGGTCAGCTCGCCGGACACGGGATGACAGTCATGCCCGCCGACCTGCTGGAAATAGGTGAACTGCGACACCTCCATGCCGTCGCACCACACCTCCCAGCCCAGCCCCCAGGCGCCCAGCGTGGGGCTTTCCCAGTCATCCTCGACAAAGCGGATGTCATGCAGGGTGTCGTCGATGCCGATGGCGCGCAGGCTTCCCAGATACAGCTCCTGAAAATCCGGCGGCGACGGCTTCATGATCACCTGATACTGATAATAGTGCTGCAGCCGGTTGGGGTTGTCGCCGTAACGCCCGTCGGTGGGCCGGCGCGATGGCTGGACATAGGCCGCGGCCCAGGGCCGGGTGCCGAGGCTGCGCAGCGTCGTGGCCGGGTGGAAGGTACCCGCGCCGACCTCCATGTCATAGGGTTGCAGCACGGCGCAGCCCTGCCGCGCCCAGTAGTCACCAAGGCGCTGGATGATCTCCTGAAAGCTGCGTGGCTTGTCCGGATTGCGGGGCATGCGGTCTCTCGCTGCTGAGGCAGGGGTCTGCATAGGCAAGGCGCGGCAGGTGGTCAACGCCGCGGCGGCAATAATTGGGGTGCATCGCGTCACGCGTCTGCTAATCTTGCTTTCACAGGCATCTATCGAGAGGAACGAATGCTGCAGAACGTCATTCGCCGGGCCGGTGCGACGGTGTTGATCGCGCTGGCACTGACCTGGGCGAGCACCGCCACCGCGCAGGACCGCGCCTGGATCCAGATCGAGGCGCAGCCGACGGCGCAGGAGGCGCGCGCGCGGATCGACGCCTATTCGCAGACGCATTCCGACCTTGCCGGGTTCCGGTTGCAGACGGGCTGGCACGCGATCGTTATCGGGCCTTACGCCTCGCGCGATGCCGCCAATGCGGCGCGGCTGGCGCTGCGGCGCGACAATCTGATCCCGTTCGACAGTTTCGTGACCGAAGGCGACTCCTTTGTCGCGCGCTACTGGCCCGAGGGCGCCGACCCCCTGCCCACGCGCGAGGCCTCCGAGGCCCCTGCCCCGGCCGAATTGCCGGATGAAGAGGCCGCGCCGGAACCCGAGGAAACGCTGGCGCAGGCGCGCCAGTCCGAAGCCGCGCTTTCGCGCGATGAGCGCGCCGCGCTGCAAACCGCGTTGCAGTGGTTCGGTCATTACGATCTGGCGATCGATGGCGCCATCGGCCCCGGCACCCGCCAGGCGATGCGCGACTGGCAACAGCAGACGGGCCTAGAACCGACCGGCGTTCTGACGACGCGTCAGCGCGCGCAGCTGCTCGAGGCTTATGACGCCGAACGCGCCGAGCTCGGGCTGCAGCTTGTGCGCAACGACGCCGCGGGCATCGAGATCATGCTGCCCACGGCGATGCTCGCGTCCGCGCGGACCAACCCGCCCTTCGTGCAGTACGATGCGCGCGACGACAGCGGCATCGAGGTGCTGCTGATCAGCCGCGCCGGCGGTAGCGACACCCTCGCGGCGTTGTTCGAGATCATGCAGTCGCTGGAGATCGTGCCGCCCGAAGGCCAGCGCGAACTGCGCAGCGACAGCTTTCTGCTGACCGGGCGCGACTCGACCCGGCGGTCGCATACCTTTGCGAGACTGGAACGCGGACAGGTCAAGGGGTATACCCTCGTCTGGCCGCCGGAGCAGGATGCCCGGATGGAGCGTGTCCTGCAGGCCATGGAGGACAGTTTCGAGGCGTATGGCGAGGCACTGGGCGCCGGCGACGGAACCGCGGGCGCGATATCGCGCGATGCCATGCTGGCCGGACTCGACATGCGCGCGCCGTCGGTGTCGCGCTCGGGCTTCTTCGTCAGTGATACCGGCGCCACGATCACGACGACCGAGGTGCTGGAGAGTTGTACGCGGCTGACCCTGGACATGACGCATGAAGCACGCGCCGAGGTGGTCGACGACACGCTTGGCGTGGCCCTGCTGGTGCCGCAGGAACCGCTGGCGCCGCTCGCCCACGCAAGCTTCCGTCGCGACGAGGTGACGCGCAGCATGCCGGTGACCGTGTCGGGCTTCAGCTATGGCGACGCCCTCTCGCGCCCGGTCCTCAGCCGGGGCGCACTTGGCGCGCCGCGCGGACTCAATGGCGAAGACCATCTGGCACGCCTGAGCGTGCAGACCGAACCCGGAGATGCCGGGGCGCCGGTGATCGATCGCGACGGCGCGGTCATCGGGATGCTGCAGGCGCCGGCGCGTGACGGGGACCGCATCCTGCCCGACGAGGTTACGCATGCGGTACAGGCCCGCGCCCTGGTGTCGCTTCTGCAGGACGCGGGATTGGACCCGGCGCAGCACGTGGCGCAAGCAGGGCCGCTGACGCCGGAGGCGCTCAACGACATGGCACGCGATCTGAGCGTTCTGGTGTCCTGCTGGGAGTAGCGTCCGCCGCGGCTCAGCTGCGCCAGAAGCGGGGCAGAAAGAGCACGAGGACCGAGATCAGCTCGAGCCGCCCGAGCAGCATACCTGCGATCATGAGCAACTTGGCGGTGTCGGGGAAACCGTCCACGGCCCCGGTGGGGCCGACCTCGGCCCCGAAGACCGGGCCGATATTGGCGATGGCTGTCCAGGCCGCGGTGATGGCCGTGCGCGACTCCAGCCCCGTCAACGACAACAGGATCGCAAGTAGCAGGAAGGTCACCAGAAAGAGCGAAAACAGCGCGATCACCGCGTTGATGACGTCCTCGCCCACCGGGCGGCCGTCCAGCCGCACCGACACCACGCGCCGCGGGCTGATGATTCGGCGCAGCTCGGCCTTGATCGTCTCGAACAGAACGAGATAGCGGAACACCTTGACCGAGCATCCGGTCGACGCCGTGCAGGCCCCGATGAACCCCACCACGATGACCACGACGAGCGGAAACCCGCCCCAGGCGGCGACATCCGCGCTGCCGTAACCGGTGCCGGAAAACAGCGAGACGACATTGAAGGCGCTTTGACGGATATTGTCGGCCACGCTGTCATCACCGGTCGCGGCCCGATAAAGCGCCACCATGGCGACCGCGTAGAATGACCAACGCAGATAGGCCCGCACCTGCATGTCACGCAGCAAGGGCATGGCGGTGCCGCCCACAAGCTGAACATAACGAAGAAACGGCAGCCCGGCGGCGATCATGAACACGACCGCCGCATATTCCACCGGCCCCGCGAACTTGGCGAAGGACTGATCCGAGGTCGAGAATCCCCCCGTCGCGATCGTGGTCAGCGCATGATTGACCGCATCGAACCCCGACATCCCCATCAGCGCATAGGCGGCAGCGCACAGCGCCGTCAGCCAGACATAGATATGGATCAGTGCCGAGGAGATATCGACGGCGCGCGGCAGGATCTTGCCCAGAGTGTCGAACCCCTCGGCGCGAAAGAATTGCATCCCGCCGACATTCATCACCGGCAGGAACACCAGCGCGACGATGATGATGCCGAGCCCGCCCAGCCATTGCAGGATCGACCGCCACAGAAGAACCCCGCGCGGCATGTCGTCAAGCCCCGTGAAGACCGTGGTGCCGGTCGTCGTCATGCCCGACATGGCCTCGAAATAGGCGTCGAGCCAACCGGCCCCGGGCGCTCCGAGCACGAAAGGCAGCATGCCGAAGGCGGGCAACACGACCCAGGTGCCCGTGGCCAGCAGGAAAGTCTGCTGCAGCGTCAGCCCGCTGCGCACGCCATTGGCGCAGGCAATGGCCATGAGCGCCCCGGCCAGCGCGGTGATCAGCGCGGTTTCGAGAAAGATCAGCGCGTTTCGATCGCCCGCAAGAAAGTCGATCGCGGCCGGCAGCAGCATCATCGCGCCCAGCGCGGTGACCAGTATGCCGACAACATATCCGACCGGGCGCACATCCACCATCAGGGACGCTTGGCCCGCGCCCGGCGCGCTGTCAAGCGGCCGTGTGCCTTTGCTCAGCCGCCATGGACAAGCGACGCGAAGAGGCGGGGGTCAAGGCTTTCGGCCGCGAAAAGCTCACCCTCGGTCAGCACACTCACGGCGTCATGACTGTGAAGACTCTCCTGATGGCTGGCAACCACGCGAAAATCCCCGATGCGCGGCTCGGCGCGCAACTCGGCGCAGAAGGAGCGCACCGCGTCCTCCACGAAGATGGGATTGGCCGCATTGAGTTCGGCGAAGGCCTGCTCGTCCTCGCGCTTGACCATGACCTGTGTCTCGGTGGGCACGGCGCGCCGGCAGGCTTCGATCAGATCCTCGAACCACAGGCAGCCCGGCCCTACGGCTTCCACCGAGATCCGCGCCACCGAACGTTGCGAGTGCGGAGTCGCGAGCTGGCCGCGCGCGCTGCGCGCATGCTCGCTCAACTCCAGCGAGCAGGGGCATGTGGACGAATAGACGTAGTCGAGATGCATCAACCGCCGCTGCACCCCCGACTGCTCCACGAGCTCCAGCGCAATGTCGTAATATTGAAAGCCCTCCAGCCCGGAGCGCAGGGATTCGACCTTCAGAGGGAAGGAAAACCGCATCATCAGCCGGGCATCGATGCTCTCGAGATCCTCCTTGTAGTCTTCCAGCGCCGCCTCCATCACACCAAAGCTGAAACTGTGCTCGGCATGGCGATAGAAGCTGCGCATCACCCGCGACATGTTGATGCCCTTCTTCTCCGCCTCCAGGCTCACGGTCCCGGTCACCGAGGCCTGCAGCGTCACATCGCCGTTGTCGCGTGACCGAAAGCGGATCGGAAGTCGAAAGTTGGAGATGCCGACATGCTGGATGGCGGCGCGCGCGCCGCGGATCAGGCTCGACGGGCCGTTCTGAAGGTCCGGCATGTCGGCCTTGTAGGCCGGATCGGGCCGGAAATCCGACGGGTAATCGCGCCGGAACTCCGGATAGGGCTGCGACGCCTCCGGCACCAGCCGGACAAGAGCGGGATCCAGCGCGGCAATCTCGGCATCATTCGCCCGGCCCGCCCATTGACGCAGCAGCTCCAGCGCGGCGCGGGCGTCATCGTCATCAGGCTTGCGATCCAATTCAGGGGTATGAATGTTCATGCGCGCTCCGCTCTCTCGATCGACCGACACGCAAGACTTAATCAGCCGCGTGCTTCTGTCCAATACTACGCGCCGCGCCGGCGCGCGGATCAAACCGCGTCGAGCCCGCAACGCAGATCGGCGATCAGATCCGCGGCATCTTCCAACCCGACACTCAGCCGCACAAGCCCCGGCGTGATGCCGAGCGCGTCGCGCTGCACCTGCGACAACCGCTGATGCGTGGTGGTGGCGGGATGCGTGACGATGCTGCGCGCATCCCCGAGATTGTTGGAAATCAGCCAGATACGCAGCGCGTTCAGAAAGCGGAAGGCGGCCGCCTGACCGCCTGCCAGATCGATCGACAGCACCGTGCCACCGCTGCCCATCTGCGCCATGGCCAGTGCATGTCCGGGGTCGTCGGACAGGCCCGGATAATGCAGCCGCGCGATGCGCGGATCCGCCGCCAGAGCCTCGGCGATGGCTTGCGCGCTGTCGCATTGCGCGGCGACCCGAAGATCGAGGGTCTGCAGCCCGTTGAGCATGACCCAGGCGTTGAACGGGCTGAGCGCTCCGCCGGTATGCTTCATGTAGGGCTCGACGGTCTTGCGGATGAAATCCCGCGTGCCCAGCACCACACCGCCAAGGCAGCGGCCCTGCCCGTCGATATGCTTGGTGGCCGAATAGATCACGACATCGGCCCCCTGTGCGACCGCGCGAGAGTGCACCGGCGTTGCGAAAACATTATCCACCATCACCAGCGCCCCGACCGCATGCGCCATCCGGGCCACAGCCGCGATGTCGACCACTTCCAGGGTGGGGTTCGACACGCTTTCCAGGAATACCGCCACCGTATCCGGGCGCAGCGCCGCCCGCCAGGCGTCGAGATCGGTGCCATTCACAAAGGTGACTTCCACCCCGAACCGCGGCAGCACCTCTTCAAGGATATAGAGGCACGACCCGAAAAGCGCGCGTGACGACACCACATGGTCGCCGGCGCGCAACGCCGCCATCAGCGCCCCGTTCACCGCAGCCATGCCGGAGGCCGTCGCGAAGGCGTCCTCGGCCCCTTCGAGCGCGGCGATTCGTTCCTCGAACATGCGCACGGTCGGGTTTCCGTAGCGCGCGTAGATGAAGGAATCGTCATCCGACTCGCCGCGAAAGCGGGCCTCTGCGTCCTCGGCCGTGTTGTAGACGAAACTCTGCGTCAGATAGAGCGCCTCCGACATTTCGCCGTAGTGGCTTCGGCGGCTGCCCCCATGCACGAGCTGTGTGCGCCGGTTCCAGTTGCTGCTCATCTGCGTATCGCCCTCTCCACGCGGCGCCGCCGGAGGCCGCTCTACGGTCCCGGCGGGTCTGCCGCCATATTCCGTCGCGGCCTGTGTGCGCCGTCGTCTGTATCGCGGTTGAATGCGGCGCTGCCAGACCGCATACGGCCCGCACACGTACACGTCAACGCACGGCCCCTTGTCCACGGGCTGAAACAGGGCACATTGTCGCCCAAACGAAGGAGACTGCATGACCGACCCGATAGACCTGTACTACTGGCCGACTCCGAACGGCTGGAAGATCACGATCGCGCTTGAGGAAATGGGCCTGCCCTACGAGGTCAAGCTCGTGAATATCGGCCGCGGGGACCAGTTCGCGCCCGATTTTCTCAGGATCGCCCCGAACAACCGCATGCCGGCGATCGTGGACCCGAAGGGGCCGGATGGCGAACCGATCTCGGTTTTCGAATCCGGCGCCATCCTGCAGTATCTGGCGCGCAAGACGGGGCAGTTCACCGGCCCCACCGAACGTGACCGCGTCGCCGTCGATCAATGGCTGATGTGGCAGATGGGCGGGCTGGGCCCGATGGCCGGACAGGCGCATCACTTCCTGAAATACGCTCCTGCGATGGACCCGCCGCAGGATCTCCCCTACGCCAAGGACCGGTACCGCAACGAAACGGCGCGCTTGCTTCGGGTGCTCGACGGACAACTGGCCAAGAATACCTATGTCGCCGGGGACTTCTTCTCGATCGCGGACATGGCCATCTGGCCTTGGGCCTCGCTGTGGGAAAACCAGGAACAGACCATCGAGGACAAGCCCAACCTGGCGCGCTGGCTCGATCTGGTCGCGGCACGCCCGGCGGTTCAGACCGGGCGCGCTGTCGCCAGCGACGCGCGCAGCAATCTGCAGCAAGACCGCGACGCGCAGAAAGTCCTGTTCGGTCAGCGTGCCTAGGCACGCCCGTTACGGAAACGATGAAGCCGGCCGGGTCACTGGCCGGTTTCTCCTGCCCAGAAGCGTTCGATCAGCTTCGCCTGCGTCATGAAGAAGGCGAAGACAGCACCGGCCTGACCGAAGGTGTCCCACACCACATAGACATCGGTCGAGAAGCTGCGCCAGATCACCTCATTGGCCAGCGCCATCGCCAGAAAGAACCAGGCGAGACGCCGTGTGAGCAGCATCCAGCCCTCATGCGTCAGGGGCATCAGCCCCTCCATGATGTATTCCAGCCATGACTGCCCGCGCAGCAACCCGATCCACAGCAGCGCCGAGAAGATCCCGAAGACGAAAGTGCTCTTCATCTTGAAGAAGCGCTCATCGTTGAGCCAGACGGTCAAGGCGCCGAAGACGACCACGAACACCAGGGTCAGCATCTGGATGCGCGACACACGCCCGGTGAGCT
>CAZMBT010000051.1:0-11181 GCA_964564395.1 uncultured Alkalilacustris sp. | reverse complement strand
TGCCCGCGATCATCAACATTCATGACGTCGTGCTCGCCCAGCAGTTCAGCGACCGGATCATCGGGCTGAAGGCCGGGGAGCTGGTCTTCGACGGCGCCCCCTCGCGGCTGAGCGAGGATGTGCTCACCACGATCTACGGCGAAGAGGACTGGACCGCGATGCGCAACGGCGCGGCCGAGGATGCCGAGGCCGAGGCCGAAGAGCACGCGCAGGCGCAGAAACTCATGAGGGCGCTGTGAGCGAGGCAAGCACCCCAACCTATGCGACCACCTGGCGGCGCCCGCCGCAGATGGTCAAGTCGCGCTTCTGGCGCGTCGCGCTGACCATCGGGGCGATCGTCTATCTGGTGCTCGCCATCGGCACGGTTGAGGTCAACTGGAGCCGCGTGATCGCCGGGATGGAGCGTGCGCAGCGTTTCGTTACCGGTTTCCTTCAGCCCGATTTCACCACGCGCTGGCGCGAGATATCGGTGGGGCTGGTCGAAAGCCTGACCATGACCTTCACCTCCACGGTGGTAGGCGTGCTGATCTCGGTCCCCATAGGCGTCGGCGCGGCGCGCAATCTCGCCCCGCGCTGGGTTTACCTCTTCTGCCGCGGGATCATCGCCATCAGCCGCGCGCTGCAGGAGATCATCGTGGCGATCTTCTTCGTGGCACTGTTCGGATTCGGGGCGTTTGCCGGCTTCCTGACCCTGACCTTCGCCACCATCGGCTTCATCGGCAAGCTGCTGGCCGAGGATATCGAGGAGATCGACGAGGCCCAGGCCGAGGCGATCCGCGCCACCGGCGCCTCCTGGTTCCAGCTCATCAACTATGCCGTCCAGCCGCAGGTGATGCCAAGGCTGCTGGGGCTCTCGCTCTACCGGCTCGACATCAATTTCCGTGAATCGGCGGTGATCGGGATCGTTGGCGCGGGCGGCATCGGGGCTGCGCTGAACACCTCGCTGAGCCGCTACGAATACGACAGCGCGGGCGCGATCCTGCTGATCATCATCGCCATCGTGATGGTGGCGGAATATTCCTCGAGCCATCTGCGGAGGTGGGTGAAATGAGCCTGGCCACCCAAGACCCCCTGCGCCGGGGCGAAAGCCCCGTCTGGCATCACCGCACGCCGTTTTCGCGGTTGATGCTGTGGATGGGCTGGCTGCTCTGCGTGGCGCTCTTCGTCTGGTGCTGGACCCTGATGACGGAACGCACGACATGGGCCTTCGTCCATGATGCACCCACCGCCGCCGCGGATCTCGCGCAGCGCAGCTGGCCGCCGCGCTGGTCCTACATGGAACGGCTCTGGGGGCCGCTGTGGGACACCATCAACATCGCCACGCTGGGCACGCTTCTGGGGATCGTCATGGCGGTGCCGCTGGCCTTTCTGGCGGCATCGAACACGACGCCCTCCAGGCTGATCCTGCGCCCGGCCGCGCTCTTTGCCATCGTCGCGTCGCGGTCGATCAACTCGCTGATCTGGGCGCTGCTGCTGGTGTCGATCCTGGGTCCGGGGATCCTTGCGGGGATCCTGGCGATCGCGCTGCGTTCGATCGGGTTCATCGGCAAGCTGCTCTACGAGGCGATCGAGGAGATCGACGAGTCTCAGGTCGAGGCCGTCGCCGCCACCGGGGCGCGGCCCGCGCAGGTGATGCATTACGGGATCGTGCCGCAGGTGCTGCCGGCCTTCTACGGGATCAGCGTGTTCCGCTGGGACATCAACATCCGCGAAAGCGCGATCCTGGGGCTCGTGGGCGCCGGCGGCATCGGCGCGCAGCTTCAGGCCAGCCTCAACGTCCTGGCCTGGCCTCAGGTCCTGCTGATCATCCTTGTGATCCTGGGCACGGTGGTTGTCAGCGAATGGGTCTCGGCCCGCGTGCGCCATGCGATCATCTGATCCGGTGGTGCGCCTGTCCGCACGGCGAATGGACGCGTCATTCTGCGGGGCGCGCATGGGCCGCTCCGTCTGCCTGCCATGTCGAGGTGTCGGCTCCACTGCCGGGGGGCATCACCGCCGGCGCGCGGCACCGCCCGCGATCAGGATCCGGCCTGCTCGCCAACCGTGACAGGCCCGGCGGTGTCGTGCGGGTCCGGCGCGCGCCTGAAGACCGTGTACTGAAAGCTCTGCCGGTGTCCCTTGGGGGTGACATGCGCGTGCCGCCGCGCTTCGACCGGCGCGAAACGGCCGGGAAGCAGCCGCTCGAACTCGCCCGCGAGTTCCTGCGGGGCGTAGCGCATCACCGGCAGGCCCGAACACGTCTCGGGGCCGTCTTCGGCGAAGGTCGCGACGATCGCGATTCCGCCCGGTCGCAGCGCCTCGGCCATGCTGCGCGCATAGGCGGCGCGATCCGCGGCCTGCGTGAGAAAGTGAAACACCGCCCGGTCGTGCCAGAGGGCGTAGCACGTATCGGGCCGCCAGCGGGTCACGTCGGCTTCGATCCAGCGCACCCGGTCGGCGCGCGTGCCGAGACGCTGCCGGCTGGTGGCCAGCGCGGCGCCTGACAGATCCAGCACGCTCAGCGGACCGGACCCTGCGTCGAGCAGCGCATCCACCAGCCGCGAGGCCCCGCCGCCGACATCGACGATGGGATCGCCGGGCCGCAGATGCCGCTCGATGAGCTCCAGCGACAGGGCGGGCGTGGATTCGAACCATGTCAGCGCATCTTCGGCGCGCGCTTCATAGACACCGTCCCAATGATCCCTGTCGCCTGCCATCATACCTGCACCCCGCCGCATTGCGCGACCCTGACCTAGTGGCCCGTCCGCCGTTGCACAATGGGGCGCGTGCCGGCGCGGCTCATTCCAGGTGCCCCAGATCGCGTGACAGGGTGCCGGTGAACGTCAGAAGCCGCTCGACCGCCGCCGCGCCGGGATCCAGCCCGATCAGGTTCGTGGGGCCGATCACCGTCACGGCCAGCTTCATTCCGCCGGTATGATCGAAGACCGGCGCGGCGACCGCGCTCACCCCGGGGATCGGCGCATCCTTGGTCGTGGAATAGCCCGCCCCGGCGATCGCTTTCACCCGCTCTTCGTAGCGGGCGCGTTGCGTGTCGATGTCGCGGCCGGGGTCGCGCGCGTGTTCGGCGAACTCCTCCTCGATCAGCGGGCGCGTGCGTTCAGGGGTATCGAAGGCGGCGAACAGCGCCCCGGTCGCGGTCGTCGTCATCCGGAAGATGCCGCCGGGCTGTACATTGGCGTGAATGCGGTGCGGGCTTTCGGCGACATACACGATGGTGGGGCCGTGCAGACCCCAGACCGTGATCGCCGCCATCAGCTGCAGCTCCTCGACGAGCCGTCCGATCCGGCGCAGTGTTTCGTGATAGGCGTTCTGATGGCGCAGCCGGCTCAGCCCGATCTCCAGCGCGAAGGGGCCGAGGGTATAGAGCCCGCGGTCGGTCTGCTCGACCAGCCCGATCTTGCGCAGGCTGACCATGTAGGGGTGCAGCTGCGACGGGACCATGTCGATGGCCTCGGCGATGTCGCGCAGCATCATCGGCTCGCGCGCGCGCGCGAGACAGCCGAGGATGGTGCCGCCGGTTTCCAGGGTCTGGACGCCGCGTTGCGTGCGCGGGGGCGATGCGGGTCTTTCCGAGGTATCTGCCATTGCTGTACCGGGTGTGGAGGGGCCGGGAGTCGGCGCGCCAGTCAATGCAGTGACATAAGGCGGCGGCCGACAAGATCCAAGGACACTGTCAGCCCGATGCTGACCAGCGCGACACCGGTCCATTGCAGGGGCCCGGGGATCTGCGCGGCCATCGGTATCGCCAGCAGCACGGCGGTGGGCGGCACGAGTGCCGAGAACAGCGCCGCGCGGCCGGCCCCCAGCGCGCCGACCGCTGCTGCGTAGAAGACGAAGGCCAGACAGCCGCCGATGGCGCCCTGATAGAGCGCCTGCTCCACCCAGAGATGCGCGGGCAGCGGCGTCGCCCCCCAGATCGCCAGGTACACCGGCAGGAATGCCGCCGTCGACAGCGTGGCGATACCGGCCGTGGTCCGAACCGGGGGCAGCTTCCAGCGGCCCATCAGCCAGGTGAAGGTGCCCCACAGGGTCCCGGAGGCGACAAAGCAAAGATCGCCGAGAATGACCGAACCGTCGACCGTCTTGGGTGGCGGCTGATCGGCCGCGATGGCCATCAGCCCCAGCAGCAGAATCCCCATGCCCACCCGCCGGTTCAGGCTCAGCGGGCGGCCGGTGGAGAGCCGTTCAAGGGTGTTGGCCGTCAGCATCGACATGCCCGGCGCGATGACCACCGCATGCGCGAGCGGGGCCATCGAGAACCCGGTGTTGAGCAACATCGCGAAGCCCGGGCCGATCAGCGCCGACAGAACTGCGATCTGCCACAGGGGCACATGGCCCCGCAGGCCGTGAAGCGCCACGGGGGCGAGGAGCAGCGCCGCCACCGCGTAGCGCAGCAGCGTCAGATCGGCGGCGTGGAATCCGCTCGCATGGCCGATCTCGACGCCCACATTGTAAAGCCCCCAGGACAGCGCCGCGGCGAGCCCCAGGAGTATCCCGCGCAGCAGCCGTGCGCGCGGCAGAGGCGCGGCCTCAGTCATTCGCGCCGGACATATGCCGGGCGGCGATGTACCCGAAGGTGATCGCGGGCCCCAGCGTGATTCCGCCGCCGGGATAGTTGCCACCCATGATCGAGGCGGCGTCATTGCCCGCAGCATAGAGCCCGCCGACGGGCCGGCCGTCATCGTCGAGGACACGCGCCTGGGCATCCGTGCGCAGACCCGCGAACGTGCCCAGATCCCCGATCACGAGCTTGACCGCGTAGAACGGTCCCGTCTCGATGGGGGCGACGCAGGGGTTGGGCGTGTGCTCGGGGTCGCCCAGCGAGCGGTTGTAGCTGGTCGAGCCCTTGCCGAATTCCGGATCCTCGCCCTTGCGGGCGGGGCCGTTGAAATCGCTCACTGTCTGCTCGAGCGTATCGGCATCGGCGCCGATCTGCTGGGCAAGATCGCGCAGGGTCTGGCCCCGGATCAGGTAGCCGTCGCGGATCAGCTTGCCGTAGGGGACCGGCGCGGGCTTGGCAAAGCCCAGCCCGTATTTGCGAAAGGCCCGGTGATCGGTGATGAAGTAGGCGCAGATCTCGCTGTCCTCTTCCTCGCAGCGCTTTACCATCGCCTGACAGAAATCGTGGTAGGAATGCGCCTCGTTCACGAAGCGCCGGCCCGAGCGTGTCACGGCGATGACGCCGGGTTTGGAGCGGTCGACGAAGTGCGGAAACGTGCCCAGAGTGCCGTCGGGGTTGCGCGGGCGCGAGATCGGTACCCAGGCGGCGGCGTGCGGCAGGCTGTCGTCGACCTGCGCGCCGACACTCTCGCCCAGACGCAGGCCGTCGCCGGTGTTTCCGGGCGGCGCCGGCGAGGCGTGCTCGTGCCCGCTGGGCGCGTGGGGCATGAGGGCCTTGCGACGCACCGCGTCCTGCGGAAAGCCGCCGGCGGCGAGCACCACGCCGCGCCGCGCGACCACCTTGACCCGGCCCTGACGCGTGTCCACCACCGCGCCGGTCACGCGGCCATCCTCGTCATGGGTCAGCTCCTTGACGGGTGCCTCGGTCCAGATCGGCACGCCCTTGTCGAGCGCCGATTTCGCCAGCCGTGCAACCAGCGCATTGCCGTTCATCAGCCGCATCGGGCGGCCGTGAAAGGCCATGTCGCGCAGGAACTTCATGAACAGCTTGACGACATAGAATGCCGAGATGGGCGAGCGGGTGACATTGAAGAAATGCAGCAGCTCCTTGCCCGAGCCGATCATCATGCCCAGAAAGGTGATCTCGCGCAGGGGCGGGCGCAGGCGCTTGATCTCCCTGCCCAGTTCGCGGCCGTCAAAGGGGCGCGCGACGATGGAGCGGCCGGCATCCATCCCCCCCGGCGCGTCGGGGTGGTAATCGGCGAAGGTTTCGCCGAGGTCGAACTGAAGCGCGGTCTGCTCCTCGAAAAAGCGCACCGCCTTGGGGCCGGCCTCGAGGAAGGCGTCCACGCGGTCGGGGTCGAAATGCTCGCCGGCCTCATGCTGAAGATAGGTGCGCGCGGCCTCGGCGCTGTCCGTCACCCCGGCGCGCTGCGCGGGCGCGTTGCACGGCACCCACATCCAGCCGCCCGATCGGGCGGTCGTGCCGCCGAAGACGGGCTCCTTCTCGACGACGAGCACATTGAGGCGGCGGTGCGCCGCGGACACGGCCGCAGCGAGCCCGCCGCCGCCCGATCCCACGACCAGCACATCGCATTCGTGGTGTTTCATGAATTCCTCTCCTTCATGCGGCCAGATAGCCGCCATCGACCGGCAGCACCGCGCCGGTCACATAGCTTGCCATTTGCGAAGCCAGAAACAGCACCGGCCCGACGAGCTCCTCCGGCGTGCCGGTGCGCCCCATGGGCGTGTGGGCCATGAACCGGCCGATGGCCTCGGGGTTGGCGCGGGTCGCTTCGGTCATGGGGGTTTCGATGACCCCGGGCGCGATTGCGTTCACCCGGACGCCGTCGCCGGCGAAGTCATGCGCCAGCGCGCGAGTCAACTGTGCCACCGCCCCTTTGGAGGCGGCATAGGCGGCCAGGTTGGGCCCGGCCGAGAACGCCAGGATCGATGCCAGATTCACCACCGCGCCGCGCTCCCGGCGCAGGTGTTCGGCGAAGGCGCGTGTGCAGTGCATCACGCCGGTCGCGTTCACGGCCAGAACCGCGTCCCAGTCGCTTTCGAAGCTGTCGGCCGCGAGCGGGGTGCGCCGGATGATCCCCGCATTGTTGACGAGAATCGCCGTTGCGCCGAGGCGCGCCTCGACCTGAGCGGCCACCTGTGCGCAGGCCCGCGCGTCGGTAACGTCGAGATCGAACGCGGCCGCGGACCCGCCCGCCGAGGTGATCGCCGTCGCTGTCCGGGCCGCGCGGTCGCCGTCAATATCGCATGCGGCGACATGCGCACCCTGCAGCGCCAGACCCTGTGCGATGGCACGACCATTTCCCTGCGCGGCCCCGGTGACCACCGCGACGCGGCCGGATACTCCCTCCATGTTTCGCCCTTTTTGTTTCTTGCAAATCATTTCGATTATATCTAACATTGGAGCCGTGCCAAGGAGAAATCCTTTGCCACCACCAAAGCGATGACGCAGCCCGACGGCTCCGCGTCTTTAGGGAGGATCGAATGAAACGACATCTGCTTTCCGCCGCCGCGCTGGGCGCCGTGATGGCCGCCATGCCTGCCCAGGCCCAGCAGACCTTCGAACTGCAAAGTGTCTTCGGGCTACAGGTGCCCTCGATCGGCCCGAGCCCGCAGCTCTGGGCTGACCGGGTCAACGCGATGACCGGCGGCGAGATCACGGTCAACGTTCATGGCGCCGGCGATTTCGTGCCGCCCTTCGAGGTTTTCGGCGCGGTCAGTTCCGGCGCGCTCGACATGGGCTTCGACTGGATCGGTTACTGGGCCGATTCCATCCCGGTGGCCAACCTCGTCGGGTCCATGCCCTTCGGTCCCTCGCCCGAGGTCGCCATGGGCTGGATGTTCGAGGGTGGCGGGCTGGAAATCATCCAGCGCGCCTACGACCCCCACAACGTGAAGGTTCTGCCCTGCCATCTGGTGGTGCCGGAGGCCGGCGGCTTCTTCAACCAGGAGATCAACGCGCCCGAGGATTTCGAGGGGCTGACCATGCGCATCGCCGGGCTCGGCGGGCAGGCGGTGGCCGAGCTGGGCGCGAATGTGCAGATGATTCCCGCGGGCGAGATCTATCTCGCGCTGGAGACCGGGCGCATCGACGCGGCCGAATTCTCCGCGCCGCAGCTCGATGTCGGCTTCGGCTTTCAGGATATCAGCGACTACTACTACTTCCCCGGCTGGCACCAGCCGTCGAGCTGGGACAGCATCATCATCAACATGGATGTCTGGAACAGTATCAGCGAGGAGAACCAGCACCTGATGGAGCAGGCCTGCCTGGCCAACATCGCCTACAACATGCACAACCAGATCCATGAGCAGGCACCCGCGATCGAAGCGATCCGCGAGGCCGGGACCGAGGTGCGCCGCTTCCCGGACGAGGTTCTCGACGCGCTGCGCGACGCCAGTCACAAGGTGATGGCCGAAGCTGCCGAAGAGGATGAGATCTTCGCCGAGGCGCTGGAATCGCTGTACGATTACATGGAGTCGGTCGGCGAGTGGGAAGAGCTGCAGGTTCTGCCGCGCTGATCGGCGCGCCGACTGTCGGGCGGGCGGTCCGGGCAACGGGCCGCCCGCCCCCTGGGAGGACATGGAATGCGCAAGCTGGCGGAGGGCCTGCTCGACCTGATGAGCCTGCCCGGCAGATGGGTGGGCTGGCTCATCCTGCCGCTGATCCTGTCGGTGATCTTCGGGATCGCGGCGTCGGCGATGGGGTTCAACGTCCTGCTCGACTGGGACGGGCGGATACCGGTGCTGGGACGCCGGATGACGGTCAACACGCTGATCGACATCCAGTGGTACATCTTTGCGATGATGGTCCTTTTCGGGGGCGTGTACGCGCTGCGTGACGAGCGGCACGTCTCGGTCGACTTTCTCTATCAGCTGGCGCCGGACCGGGTGCAGATCGTGCTGCGCCTGATCGGTGATGCGCTCTTTCTGGTGCCGTTCTGCCTGATCATCACCTATTACGGGGTCGGTTTCACCGTCACCTCCTACACCACCGGCGAAGGCTCGGCGCAGGGCGGCTTGCAGAGTCGCTGGCTCATCAAGGCCTGCATCCCGATCGCCTTCGGCCTTCTCGCCGCGACCGGGCTGGTGCGGATACTCACCGGGCTCGGGGCGCTGCTCGGTCCCGCGACGCGCAGGAGCTGACCCGTGGACGGACATTTCTGGCCCATCCTGATGCTGATCGGCCTGATCGCCGGAATCTTTTCGGGGTATCCGGTCGCCTTCGTGCTTGCCGGTATCGGCGTGAGCTTCGCCGTGCTCGCCGATCTGCCGATGCTGTTTCTGTCGATGGGCGTGCAGCGCATCTATTCCGGGGTTCTTACCAACTGGCTGCTGGTGGCGATCCCGCTCTTCGTGTTCATGGGGTTGATGCTGGAGCGGTCGGGCGTGGCCGAGCGGCTGCTGACCTCGCTCGCCGCGCTGTTTCGCGGGCTTCCCGGAGGCTATGCCTTCGCCGTCGCGATCATCGGCGTGGTCATGGCGGCCTCGACGGGCATCATCGGCGCCTCGGTCGTGCTGATGGGGATGATGGCACTGCCCGCGATGCGCGCCAATGGCTACGACATGCGCCTGTCGAGCGGGCTGATCGCCGCCTCCGGCACGCTGGGCATCCTGATCCCGCCCTCCATCATGCTCATCATCCTCGGCGATCAGCTGCGCATCTCGGTCGGTGATCTGTTCATGGGCGCGCTGGGGCCCGGGCTGATGCTCGGCGGGCTCTATACGCTGTTCATCATCGCGGTCGCCATCTTCGCCCCGCACCGCATGCCGGCCCCGGAGCGGTCGATGGAAGGTCAGACCTTCTGGCGCACGCTGTGGGCGCTCACGCGCGATCTCGTCGCACCGGTCGCGCTGATCGCGGCCGTTCTGGGCACGATCATCATGGGCGTCGCCACCCCCACGGAGTCCGCTGCCATCGGCGCGGGCGGTGCGCTCCTGCTGGCGCTGCTGTCGCGCCGCCTCACCGTGCGGGCGCTGCGCGACGCGTTGCGCGACACGACCAAGACAACGGCGATGATCGTCTTCGTGATGATCGGGGCGACCATCTTCAGTGTCGTCTTCCGCCGGCTCGGCGGCGATGCCATGGTCGAGCAGATATTCCGCGTGGATCAGGCCAACCCGTATATCGTGCTTCTTGCCATCATGGCGCTGATCTTCCTGCTCGGCTTCTTCCTCGAATGGGTCGAGATCACGCTTGTCGTCGTGCCCATCGTCGCACCGGTGATCCTGGCGCTGGATTTCGGAATGCCGTCCGATCAGGTTCTTGTCTGGTTCGCGATCGCGCTTGCGGTGAACCT
Source organism: uncultured Alkalilacustris sp. (assembly GCA_964564395.1). Taxonomy (GTDB): domain Bacteria; phylum Pseudomonadota; class Alphaproteobacteria; order Rhodobacterales; family Rhodobacteraceae; genus Alkalilacustris. The sequence continues at coordinate 1,240 of CAZMBT010000051.1, read as the reverse complement.
GCAGACCTCGTTCCTGACGCCGCCATTCGGATACGCGCTGTTCTATCTGCGCGGGATCGCGCGCGATCTGCCGATCACGACGATCTATCGCGGGGTTCTGCCCTTCGTCGGCATTCAGCTGCTGGCGCTGGCGCTCGTGCTGGCCTTCCCGCAGATCGTGCTGTGGATTCCGCTGGCGGTGCGCTGACCGGGCACCCGCGGCGCGCGCGCAAAGCCAACCCGTTTGTCGGCACTTGTGGTCGCGTGCTAGATGCGGGACACGGGCGGCTCCGGCGGGCGACCGATCGTGAACCGGTTTGCGCGGCACGAGCCAGCCGAGCCACCAGCGCAGGCGTGGCGCCGGATCGTCGGATCATGGCCCGCCATGACAACGGAGACGGCCGATGTTCACGACCCCGCGCGCCGCCCCCAACCCCTGGCTGGTGCTGACCGGGCTGGCGCTCGGGCTGCTGGTGACCAACGGCTTCGGGCGTTTCGCCTACGGATTGATCCTGCCGGCCATGCGCGACGATCTGGGCTGGAGCTATGCCCAGGCCGGCTGGCTCAACACCGCGAATGCGCTCGGCTACATCCTGGGGGCTGTCGCCACGATGATCGCGTTGCGGCGCGTCGCCGCCGGCGCGCTTTTCGCCTGGGGCCTTGTCGCGACGGCGCTGGCGCTGGTGGCGACAGGGCTGGTGCCTGATCTGTGGTGGCAAAGCGTCTGGCGGTTTCTGACCGGGGTGGCCGGGGCGCTGTCCTTCTCGACCGCCGGGGCGCTGGCCGCCCGGCTCTTTGCCGAGAATGCGCGCCACAACGCGCTCGCCATCGCGATCCTGTTCGGGTCGGGCGGCGGCATGGCGATCGTGCTGTCGGGCGCGACGCTGCCGCCGATGCTGGCCATTCACGGCGATGCGGCCTGGCCCTGGGCGTGGATCCTCGTGGGCGGGCTGAGCCTTGCCTGCCTGCCGCTGGGCCTTTGGGCGGCCCGCGTGGCCGAGCCCGCCGCGCAGCCCGATGGCGGCGCCGCGCGGCTGCCGGTGCGGCGGATGCTGCCGCAGCTCGTCGCCTATGCCAGCTTCGGGTTGGGCTACATCGTCTATCTGACCTTCCTGTCGGCATGGATGGCCGAACAGGCGGCGGGCGTCGTGCAGGTTGCGCTGGTCTGGGTGCTGCTGGGCGGTTGCATCACGCTGTCGCCGGTGCTGTGGCGCGGGGTGTTTGCGCGCCATGACGGCGGCGTGCCGCTGGCGCTGGTGCT
>CAZMBT010000050.1:5145-11340 GCA_964564395.1 uncultured Alkalilacustris sp. | reverse complement strand
TCCAGCGCACACCGGTCAGGTCATTCGCCGCGACCGGGGCGTTCTCCCACAGCCCCTCCAGCCCGGCGGCGGAAACCCCGGTCTTGGCAAGCTGGAAGATGAAGCCGTTGACATAGTCCTCCGCGATATGGCGCTGCGCGTCCTGGATCAGCGCGGAGCGCTGATCGGGATCGGTGGTCGCGCGCCATTCGTCGATCAGCGCCTGGAATTCCGGGCTGTCATACTGAAAATAGTAATCCGGCCGCGCATAGATATCGATATCCATCGGCTCGGTATGGCTGATGATGGTCAGGTCGTAATCCTTGCCGGTAAAGACCTGCTCCAGCCATTGTGCCCATTCCAGATTGGTGGTGCGCGTCTGCACGCCGACATCGCGCAGCTGAGAGGCGAGAATCTCACCGCCGCGGCGGGCGTAGGTCGGCGGGGGCAGCATCAGCCGCAATTCCAGCCCGTCGGCGTATCCCGCTTCGGCCAGCAGATCGCGCGCCAGCTCGGGATCATGCGGGGACAGATCGGTCAGATCCACGTAATCCGGGTGATGCGGCGCGAAATGCGTCCCGATGGGGGTGCCATAGCCGAACATGGCCCCGTCGATGATGTCCTGCCGGTTGATCGCATGGGCCAGCGCGCGGCGCACGCGGATGTCCGACAGCGCCTCGTGCCCGTGGTTCATCGACAGCAGGGTCTGGCCTTCGGTCGAGCCAACGATGACCTCGAAACGCGGATCGGCCTCGAATTGCGCCAGCGTCTCGGGCGCCGGGAAATTCGGGAAGGCGTCGATGTCGCCCGCCATCATCGCCGCGAAGGCGGCATTGGGGTCCGAGATGAACTTGAAGGTCGCGCCCGTCAACGCGACTTCATCGCCCCAGTAGTCGGGATTGCGCTCCAGTTCGACACGATCGCCCTGCACCCAGCGCGAGAATGTGAAGGGGCCGGTGCCCACCGGGTTCGACGCGTTGTCCCCGGCCGACTCGGGCGACAGGATCACGGCGTCGCCCCAGGCCATGTTGAACAGGAACGCGCCGTCCGGCTCTTCCAGTGTAACGCGCACGGTGGTGTCATCGATCACCTCGACCGTATCGATCGCCCGAAACAGCTGCGGCTGCGCGTTCGTGCTGTCCTCGGCGCGCGCGCGATCGAGCGAAAACTTGACATCCTCGGCCGTCATCGGGGTGCCGTCATGAAAGGTCACCCCCTCGGCGAGATGGAAGGTGTATTCCAGCCCGTTCTCCGAGATGTCCCAGCTGCGTGCCAGCCCCGGCTGCACCGAACCGTCGGGGCCGAACCGGGTGAGCCCTTCAAAGATATTGGCGTAGGTAACCTCTCGGATGGCGGACGCCGCGCCCGCCGTCGGGTCCAGCCCCGGCGGCTCGAGCGCCATGCCGACCGTGATGTCGCGCGCCTGCGCGGCGCCGAGCCCGATGCCGAGCGCCAGCGCGCTCAGTGCCAGACCGATCCTCAGCTGTCTTTTCATTCGACTTTCCTCCCGGTTTCGTCTTCAGGCTGCGTTTTCCTCGCGACAGTGTCAGCCGAGGAGCCGCCCGAGCGCAAGGCCCATGACCTTCGCGCTGTCCACCATGTCGTCGACCGCGATCCATTCATCCGGCTGATGCGCGATATCCAGAACGCCCGGACCATAGGCGATGCAGTTGTTCAGTCCGCCGATCCGGTCGACATGCTTCTGATCATAGGTGCCCGGCGATGCGACGAATTGCGCCGGACGGTCGAACACTTCCTCGATGGCAGCGGCGACGCCCTGCACCACCGGCGCATCCCGCGGCGCCATGGTCGGCAGGACCTGCAGCATCTCGCGCATCTCGTACTCGAAGCCCGGCCGCGCCGCCTTCACGCGCTCCAGCAGGTCGAGGATCTCCTCGCGCACGGACTCGAAGCTCTCCTCGACCAGAAAGCGCCGGTCGATGATCATGCGCGCGCGGTCGGCCACGCAGGCGACCGGCAGGCCGGTATAATCCGCCGCCTGCTCGGATGCGCCGCCATGGATGGAGTTGATGTTCATCGTGGACTGGCGCGCGCCCTCGGGGATGACCGGCATCTCGGTGAAGCGCTGCGCCAGCGCCGGGAAAAGCGTGCGCTCCATCTCGTCAAGCACCGCCCCCATGTGCCGGATCGCACTATCGCCAAGGAAAGGCATGCAGCCATGCGCGATGCGGCCATGGGTTTCGATCTCCGCCCACCAGACCCCGCGATGACCCAGGCACACCCGGTCCTTGTGCAGCGGCTCGGGAATGATGACGTGCTGCACACGCTTGGGGTCGAACCATCCGCGCTCGGCAATCCAGGCCGCACCGGCGAGCCCACCCGATTCCTCGTCGGCGACGGAGGACACCTCGATCGCGCCCCTGTAGTCTGGAAAGCAGGCAATGAAGGCCTCTGCGGCGACAATGCTCGTGGCGAGGCCGCCTTTCATGTCGCAGCTGCCGCGTCCGTAGACGCGACCGTCGATCAGCTCGCCGCCGAACGGGTCGCGGGTCCACCCTTCCCCCACGGCGACGACGTCGTGATGGCTGTTGAAATGGACACACTCACCGGTCCCGCCGCCGCCCTCGTGACGCGCGATCATGTTCCACCGCGGATGCGCATCGCTGTCGCCGGGCGCGCCTTCGGCGCGCAGCAGCTCGACCGTGAAGCCGGACCTTTCCATCCGCGCGCGCAGGAACTCGCAGATATCGCGGTAATGGTCCCCCGGCGGGTTCAGCGTCGGAAACCGGACAAGGGCGCGCGTCAGCTCGGCCAGGTCATCGCGGCGTGAGTCGATTTCTTCGCGCAGGCGCGCGCTTTGGCGTGAATTCAACGACATACAGATCTCCCCTCACCTTACGCTAGCGATCCTCGCGAGCGACCGCAAGGGAATCTGTTGGTACACAAACACAGGAATCCGGAAAGGTTACGCAGCGCTTCACAAAAAAGGACGCGGATGCAGAACAACCCGCATGGGAGGGTCGGTTTTCCGTGTATCTCGCTGATGCAAAACCTTGATACCAATCATTGCGTCGCTTCGAAAACATCCTGTCGCACCGTACCGGGCGATCGAAGCACACCGGAAGTTGATTTGGCCGCCCATGCGGCGCATGTGCTACCCGATACCCGGCCCGCCGGGACAGGATTCGACAAGACCCAAGATGGAGGCGAAGATGCCTGCTAAACTGCACCCGATCTGCGGGGGCATCGCGCTGTGTGTCGCGCCGATGGCCGCGCTGGCAGCACCCGATGGCTGGTCCCCCCTGCTGGAACCGGCCGAACTCGCCGCGATGCTCGAGGAGCGCGGCGACATCCGTGTCGTGCATGTCAGCGGCGACACTGCATCGGCGGCGATCCCCGGCGCGGTGAAGACATCCTATGCCGACTGGCGCGGGCCGTCCGACAATCCCGGTGCCTTGCGCGAGGTGGCCGAGCTCGAAGCCGAAGCCCGCAGGCTGGGCATTGAATCGGACACACCCGTGGCGCTTGTACATTCGGGCAGCAACGCGACCGATATGGGCGTTGCCGCACGAATCTACTGGACACTGAAATCCATGGGTGTCGAGGATCTCGCGCTGGTCAATGGCGGCTTCGCGGCATGGCAGGAGGCCGGGCTACCCGTCGCCGACAGTGTCGGGCAGGTGACACCCAGCGGCTTCACTGCCGAGTGGCAGGAAGACTGGCGCGTGGACACCGCCGAGGTGGAACGCCTGGTCGACAGCGGCGAGGCCGATCTGATCGATGCGCGCCCGACCGGCTTTTTCGAGGGGCTGGTATGGTCGATCGCGCGGCCCGGTACGATCCGAGGCGCCGACAACCTGACCTATGAGGACTGGTTCGAGGACGATCGCATGGTGGACGCCGTGACCGCCCGCGACATCGCCGAGCGCCACGGCCGCACGGATGCACCGTTGACCGTGTCGTTTTGCAACACCGGCCACTGGGCGGCGATCAACTGGTTCGCCCTGAGCGAGCTGGCGGAAGTGGACAATACCCGCCTTTATGCCGAGAGCATGGCCGAATGGACGCAGGCCGGGCGTCCGCTCGACAATGAGCCGAGCCGTGTGACCATCTTCTTGCAATCGACGCGGGACTGGGTCGGCGATCTGTTCTGATCGCCCCGTTTCGGACGTGAACTTCGGGGAGCACCAATGCTGCTGATGCGAAGCGGGCTTGTCCTTGGGGCCGTTGCGCTGGTGCTGGGGAGCTTTGTCCTCGCAGGGCCGCGTGCCGCCCTCCTGATCGCGGTGGGGCTGGGCTTCGGGCTGGTCCTCGAGGGGCTGCGCTTCGGATTTGCCGGGCCATGGCGGCTCATCATGACGGAGCGCGACGGTCGCGGGCTTATGGCACAACTGCTTGCGGTCGGGCTGACGGCGTTGATCGCGATGCCGCTGCTGAGCGCCGCGCCCGGTGAGTTGTCGGGCGCGCATGCGCCGGTCGGGCTGGCCATGATCGGCGGCGCATTCGTCTTCGGCGCGGCGATGCAGCTTGTCTTCGGCTGCGGCTCGGGCACGCTTGCCAATGCCGGCAGCGGCAACCTCATCGGCCTGCTCGCGCTTGTGGGCTTCGTCGCGGGCAGCTTCCTTGGCACGCTGCATCTGGGATGGTGGACCGATCTGGGCACCCTGCCGGTGCTCACGCTGCAGGGGCTGTTCGGCGCACGGGGCGGGCTGGTGATGACATTGCTGGCGCTCGCGGCGGTCGCGGTCCTGGTCATCTGGCGCGCCCAACCCGGCAAGCGAATGCCGCCACGCCGGCTGTGGATCGGCGCCGGCCTGATCGCGGGCCTCGCGGTGCTCAATCTGGTGATCGCCGGACAGCCCTGGGGCATCGTTTACGGGCTGGGGCTCTGGGGCGCCAAGGTCGCGCAGGCGGGCGGTGCCGACCTGGTCGCGGGACCCTTCTGGTCGGCGCCCCAGCATGCCGAGCGGCTGGGCGCGAGCATCCTGACCGACGTGACCTCGCTGACCAATATCGGCCTTCTGGTCGGTGCGTTCCTGGCAATGCGATGGAAACGGACGACGGGCGACCAGGTGGCGCGGCTTCGGATGCCCAGCTGGGGCGTCATCCTGCTGGCCGGGCTGGTGCTCGGCTACAGCGCGCGCATCGCCTTCGGGTGTAATGTCGGAGCATTCTTCAGCGGTGTCTCGACCGGCAGCCTGCATGGCTGGGTCTGGTTCGCGGCGGCCTTCGCGGGGTCGATACTGGGCACGCGGCTGCGCCCGGCCTTGATCCGTGTGCGCCAGGAGCCTTTAGCGCGCGAGGCCACGGCATGAACAACCCCACGCCCCGCCCGGCCCCTCTGCCGCGCAGCGCGGTTGCGCTGCTGACCATTGCCGCCATCGGCGTGCTGGTTACCCTTGACCTTGCGGCGACCGGACTGCCCGACCCGATGTCCGCCCCCTTGCCGACCGCGCTGGGATCGGGACAGGCGCCGGGCGGCGCGCATTGCTCGGCACAGTAGCCGCACCCATCCGGGGCGCATGCCCTCCCGTCCGGCAAGGACGATTCCGATCAAACGTGAGATACCATAGTGTCGTGAAAGGCAGCGCCGGGCCGTGCGCTGCATCGTCGAACGGATGGGGCGCGCCGGACGGCCACTCGGCATGAAGAAGGCCGGCGCGCCCGGCGCGCCGGCCTGCGGTCAGATACCGTCGTCGCGCCGGATCAGTTCACGCGGAACTCTTCCGGGATGAACACGAGGTCGTCGCTGTCCGATCCCATGGCGACGTGACAGGCCACACACATCTGCATGGCGTCGGCGTTCATGCCGCCGGTGCGTCCCTGCAATGTGCCGTCCGGCAGGATCGTCGAATAGATCCAGTCATTGCTGTCGGGGAAGCTTCCGGCTTCCGCCTTCTCCATGATGAACAGCGGCCCGAGGTCGACCTCGCCGTCGTAGGAGACCGTGAAGCTCGGCTTGGCGACGATCCCGCCGGCGGGCATCTCGTCGAGATCCTCATACTGTCCGTAGACCTCGGCGGCGATGTCGTTGGCGTGGTTGGTGGTGAACCGCCCGGCATGGGTTTCGGAGATATACGGCACCGTCGCGAAGTTCTTCCACTCGGTGAACTCTGCGGCGATCGGGTCATCACTGCCGCCCCAGTTGGCGAAATCGGACTCGGCGTCCTCGACCTGCTCGATGAGGTTGTCGTAAAGATCCCGCAGTTCAGCCTCGGTGAGGTCGGGCGGGTCATGCGCTTCGGCTTCGGCTTC